>NZ_JAHLOH010000034.1:0-51603 GCF_018917285.1 Tissierella carlieri
GATAGTTTGTTTCCTCCATTTACTTGAAGTCTTCTAATGGATGTAAAGTATTTTCCTGTAGTTGGATCTTTTACTACCATTACTCCTGCTGTTATGAAGCTTGATGAGTCTTTTTCTTGAAATTTGTTTATTGGCAGAAGTTTTTCTAAATCTATATTTCTTTTTATTATGTTTTCTTTTATTGGTCCATTGTTAAGTATTTTATATGGCTCAGGATTAACTATTGCATCCATAAATCTTTCTATTCTGTTTTCATGATCTATGTTTAATAAGTCATATATTATTTCTCTATCTCCATAAAGACCTCCTATGGATGATATTTGACTGTTTCTTATTTTATTGAATAACATTGGTCTTTTATTGTTAAAGTGTTTAAGTACTGCGCCCATTTCATATATGGTATCTACTTCTTTATTACATTCTAAAAGCAGATTCTTTTCTCTTAGTCTTTCTAATACTGATCTAAGCATTTGCCTTTCCATAAGTAGCCCCCTTTCTACTCACCAGTCCATCTTTTTACTAAGTTATTATCTATTTCTAACATATCAAGTATTCTTCCTGTCATATTAAATACAATATCCTCTATGGTTTCTGGATGGTTGTAAAAACCTGGACTTAAGGGAAATATTGTAACATTCATTCTAGCTAGTTTTAACATGTTTTCTAGATGTATTGGACTTAGTGGTGTTTCTCTAGGTACTAATATTAATTTACGTCCTTCTTTTATGGTTACATCACAAGCTCTTGAAATCAAGGAATCGGAAAACCCATGGGCAACAGATGATAGTGTTTTCATGGAGCAAGGTAATACTATCATCTTGTCTACTTTAAAAGAGCCACTGGATATTGGGGCTGCAAAGTTCTTGTTGTCATGATAATGTGCTGCTAGAGATTTTAGTTCTTCTAAGCTAATTCCACATTCATGTTCTGTTACATATTCTCCCATAGTGGATACTACAAGATGAGTTTCTATGTTTAATTCTTTTAGTGCTTTTAGAAGTGATACTGCATATATTGATCCGCTTCCTCCTGATATTCCTACCACTATCTTCAATATTATCTCTCCTTATACTTTTCCTTTCATAAAACTATAAATTACTCCTCCACAAGAGCAACGGCTCTAATAGGTGATCCTGTACCTTCTCGAATTTTTAATGGCAACCCAATATATAAGAATCTTTTGTTTGCCACCAGATCTAAGTTACATAAGTTTTCTGTATTTGTAATATTGTACTCGCCGCATACTAAATGGGCAGAGAAGTGAGTATCATCTGGGGTTAAATCTATGGCTGGTGCATCTACACCAATGTTTACTACACCATTTTCGGCTAACCACTTAGCTGCATCATAGCTTAACCCAGAATAATCTGTCTGAAATTTTTCTGTGCCAAAATTCCTATTATGATGCCCTGTATATAATAGTACTATATCTCCTTTTCGAATTGATTGACCTGATATTTCCAAAGCATCTTCTAAATCTCTAGTTTCAATGTAATTAGGATATCTAATATGACTTAAATCTAAGCATATGGCACTTCCCCAAAAATATTCTAACGGCATTCTATCTATAGTAGGTCCATTAGGGTTATATTCCCACACCCCATCACTATGGGTACCTCCATGCTCACTAATCAGAAGGTTTCTTGCTGAAAATCCTAAAGTTTTACTTCCAGTAGCCTCCATATTCTCTTCATGTGTCATATTGGTCATTATAAATGTCTTTTGATGCATAGGAAATACTGACATACCTTGATATATTTCTTGTGACAAATCAATAAGTCTATATCCCAAGGCTATTCCTCCTCGTATAATATATTTATAACTTCTTTTACAACTATACCCTTAATATATTTAATATCCTCATCTTTTAATATTCTCCATAATCTTTACAATACTAGGGCACAGAAAAGCGCCCTAGTATTGTAAAATCTATTATAAAGTGTCCATTAATTCTTGTGATGTAACTACATCTCCAATGACATAATCAATGTTTTTTAAGAATGCTTCATGTAGCTCTATGCTTGTACCTGCTACGCAATCAGAAAGAACTATTGCATTCATATCTCTTTGCTGCGTATCTAATGCAGTAGCATATACACAAACATTCGTTGCTGCTCCTGTAATTATTAGGCAATTCTTTTTAAGGCCTTTCATCAATATTTCTAGATCAGTAAGATAAAATCCACTATATCTCCTTTTAATAATTACATAATCATCATCATCTGGTTCAAGTTCATCTAATATCTCAATTCCTGGTGTTCCTTCCAGACAATGTTCTGGTTCGCTTCTTTCCAATTCTAACCCAAAATCTACTTTTTGTGTTCTATGACTTTCCTTAGTGTAAAATACAGGAATATTATTATTTTTTGCCCACTCTTTTATTCTTCTGATATTTGGAATTATTTCTCTTCCACCAGGACATTCTATTGGTGCTCCTTCAGAAATAAAATCATGCTGCATATCAACAATAATTAATGCACAGTTCTCTTTTTTTATCTTCCATAAGTTGTTAATAGACATAAATATCCTCCTCAAATTAATATTTTAAAATATATTCATTAAAAACCTAGTAGCTATACCAGCGATCATCCCTATAAATGGATCAGTGACAGCTGTTACTATAGCTGTTACACCTCCTACAATTGGTGTACCTTCTAACCCTAGACCCATATGGGAGGGAAATACGACTATAGCTCCTAGTACAAATAAAAAGCCTGCTATTGATTCACTAGGCACATATTTAGCGATTTTTGGCAATAGCTTAGTAAACAAAATTGCTGCTATGATAAGCATCATTATAACTCCACTTATGACTGGGTTAGGCGCTACTGCTGTACCACTTATTATAGCCTCAACAGGCCCACCCCCAAAGAATGCACTTACAGCATCAGCAATACCTGAATATAATGTTACAGCGTCTACATTAACTGGTTTGTTTGCTATACTGCCTGTTATACTTGAGTAAGCAATATTTCCACCAATTTGAAGTGTTACTACAGCCAAAGTACTACGAATAATATTTTTACTAAAATTAAATTTTAGCGGTATGAATCTTTCATATTCTAGATTCACTTCTTCATTATTAGATACTTTATTTTTTTTATTTAAATATAGCCATAATAGCGAACTAGCAAAAACACTTATTACTATGGTATATACTAAATTGCTAGTTAGAAAGTAAGTAAAAATAGCTGTTAACATAGAAACTCCACCTGCTGTCTTATCTGCCTTAACCATATCTATTCCTACTTTAGCTAGTAAAAAACCTACTCCTGCCATCATTCCATTGAGAATAGACGGTCCTATAAAATCAATTGTTGGCTGTAATAGTCCTATCCCACCAATTATAGCCATCAAAATACCAGTAAAAAATACAATATTTAATCTTTCATTTCTATCTTTACCCAAGGTTCCAGCTAATACGATTGCTTCAGCTTGAAATGATATTGGTGCAACTTGACCAAATAATAACATTCCTACAGTACCTGCAAGAAAACCTAATGCTGTGGGAAATGCTCCAAATCCAAAATTTAGTGCAAGTAACCCTTGTGGTAACCCATTAATTACTACAGCTATGGCTGCTAGGAAATCTTGAAAAGTCATTTACGACCACTCCTTTAATAGTAATAAATATCATATTACAATATCACCAATAATTCTTAATACATAATACTTCCATAGTAAGTATAATAATTTTGGTTAATATAGGTATTATCCTACTTACTTATCCAACAAATTTAATATATAGTATCCTAGTTATCTCATCTAACCCCTCCTTCTATTAATTTGGAAGCATATCATCTTATTTACTCAGTCACTAAGTATTGGTCACTCCTCCTTAACTTGTAATATTTATTCTTTATAATCTACTTAATATATATTGCAAATACTATACCAAAACTTTACTAATTCTAACCCTGCAAATTTAGCCATTCATAAAATAGATTGAGAAAATGAAAACGATATCTGCGGAACTTTTTTCCTTAGATATCGCTTATTCGACTTTTTTCTACAAATTGTTTGAATTTTCAACATTTATATGAGTTTTAAATTACAGAAAAATTTTCCTCTTTATTGGCGAGGGGAAATATTTTCTTAATTTCTATTATGAATTTAATTATTCTTTGTATCTTTTTCTTCCATATATTTTTTAAACTTATTTCTTATAGTTCTATCTGTTATGCCCAGCACTTCAGCTGTTTGTTTCTGATTATGGTTACATAATTCAAAGGTTGATAAAATAACCTTTTTTTCAATATTTTCCAAAGTATCTCCTATGAATACTGGTATCAATTTCTTACCTACTATTTTATTGGATTTTCCATCTGGATTTAAATGCGCTAAAATATCTTTTTTAGTTAATACTCCCCCTTCTGAAAGCGCTATTGCTCTCTCGATTAAATTTTCTAACTCTCTAATGTTTCCGTTAAACTCATAATTCTCCAGTGCTTCAATAAAATCATATTCCACCTTATCAATGTTCTTGTTTAAAATTCTACTATATTTATAAATAAAGTGATTGACTAAAAATGGAATATCTTCTTTACGTTCACGTAAGGGTGGTAAATTAATATTTATAACGTTTAATCTATAATATAAATCTTCTCTGAACCTTCCTTCATTAACTAAGCTAAATAGGTCTTTGTTTGTAGCTGCTATAATTCTAACGTCCACGTCAATTTCTTCCTCTGCTCCAAGGGGTGTTATCTTCTTCTCTTGAATTGCATGTAGAAGCTTGCCTTGTAGTGAAATATCTAAGTCACCTATTTCATCTAGAAAAAGTGTTCCTTTATTTGATAATTCAAAATATCCTTTTTTATCTTTCATTGCACCAGTAAAAGCACCTTTTTTATAACCGAATAATTCACTTTCCAATAACTCACTTGGGATGGCCGCACAATTAACTGTATTCATTCGTTCTGCCCTTCTATTTCCCATTTCATGAATTGTCCTTGCTAATAAACCTTTGCCAGTCCCACTCTCACCAGTTAATAATATATTAGAATCAACATTTTTTATTTTCTCCACAGTATTTAATACATTTTTCATACTTTCAGATTTAGATATTATGCCATATTCATAATATTTTCCCCTTGTTTCTTCCTCTAAAGTATCTAACTGTTTATATAGATTATTTACCTCTACTCCCTTTGCAATTATGAATTCTAATTCCTTTAAGTTAATTGGTTTTGTTAGATAATTGAATATTCCACTTTTAATAGCTTCTATAGAAGATTTGATTGTACCAAATGCTGTTATTATTATTACCACAGCATTTGGATTAATTTCTTTAATCTCATAATATAAATCCATACCATTTTCATTTCCAAGCTTCAAATCTAATATGGTCACAGATATATCATTGTTAATAAAATAATACAAAGCATCTTTGGAATTATACGCTAAAAACAAATTATATTTTTTCTTTAAAGCAAATTTAAAGGTTTCAACAATTGATACATCATCATCTACAATTAATATATTATCCATTATTACATTTCTCCTTTATTGTTAAATATCAAAGAAACTTTCGTACCATTTTGTATATTGGTTATTTCAATATTACCGTTATTTTCCTTTATTAATTGATAGCATATAAATAAACCTAGTCCCGTACCACTTGGCTTTGTAGTAAAAAATGGATCAAATACCTTTGATAAATCTGATTCAGCTATAGGCTCTCCATCATCTTCAATTACTATTACTTTAGTGTCTTTGTTCTCAAATGAATATATTTTAATTATCCCACTTTCTTTTATAGAGTCACTTGCATTCTGAATTAAATTTATTAAAACCTGCTTAAGTTGGTTAGGGTCCGCAATAATTGAAAATTCTTCTGCTATATCTATACAAAATGTAATATTCTTCTCAGCTTTTATCAATTTATAGAATAAGCTCAAAAGCTCATTATCAAAAAATTGCTTAACATTAATCGTTGTCAATTCTGCTTCTTTTGGCTTTGAATATTCCAGTAGATTAGAAACTAATTTATTTATATAATCTACTTGTTTTGGTACATGGTAAAGTAATGATTCCCTAAACTCTTCTTCATCAATATGTTCTGGCATCAATTCAGTAAAATTTTTAATGCTAGTTAAAGGATTTCTCAATTCGTGAGCTACATTTAATAAAAGAAATCCTAGTGATTCCATTTTATCTTTTCTTATAAGAAATTCTTCTAGTTTTGTCTTTTCTGTAATATCCTTAAAGTTAATCAATACACCCATTAACTCATTCTTTTTATCTAAGAGCTTAATATAATTTACTTCAAGATAATAGTATACATTGTCTATATTAATCTTGATCTTACCGTAATATGCATCTTGATAATAATCTAGTATCCCTTGAATAATATTTATATTAAATATATTAGCTATTTCAGTCTCATAAAAAGATTTAAAAATTAAATCTTTGGAATCAATATGCAGTAATTTTTCTGCAAAATTATTAACAGCACTAATTCTACCTAGTTTATCAATATAGATTACTCCCGTGTCCACATTTTCGATAATTTGCTTACCATAATAAACAATATTTTGACCAAACCATTTATCGTATATACTCTCATAAACTCCATTTGCTTTTATTCTATCCATACCAATTTTAAATTTAAAAGCAGTATTTGAGTTACCTTTATTAAATGCAATACCATATCTAGTTATATTTATTGGCTTTCCTAATAGCTTAAAGCCACCTTTAATTCCTAGCTTATCCATATAATAAAGTAATGTAAGCTTATTCCCAATAACTATATCTACTTCTTTTGACAGCAGCAGTCTTAAATTATTCTCATGGTTTGTTGATATTAACATTGATTTATTATTACCACGGGAGCGAATTTTTTTTATTAACTCATATCCGTCATTTTCTTGCACAGCAACTTTATAATCGTTTAAGTCTGTTAAATCATTTAAGTCATTTCTATCAATCAATGCAATCGCTGAATGAAATACAGTTATATATTCTGATGCAAAAACATATTTTTCTATTCGTTCTCTACTTATAGACATGCCCTGAATCGCATCGCATTCTCTACGTTCCATTTTTTTTATTGCATCATCCCACTCTAATAGCTCTATATTCACATCAAATCCCATCTCTTTAGCAATACTTTTAGTTATATCAATATTAAATCCTTCTATAGCACCTTTTTCATTAATAAATTCAAAAGGCGGATGTTTTATACTAGCACAAATCCTCAATTTATCCATTTGAATTCTCCTTTTGTAAGTTGCCGTTTTCCCTATATTATCTACATATAAAATAAAAATAATCTTATAGAATATTCTTAATATTATTTTTATAATATCATACTGAAGATATTTTGGGGACATAAAATTATTTAAAACAAAACTTCCCTCAATCCTAAAATGATTAAGGGAAGTTAATTAGTTTATATATTTTGTTTTTCTCTGATCTTCTTTTAATTTTTCTGGAGTAACGTCATTTCCTTCTTCGTCTAATACCTTTACATGCATGAGGGTATTTTTCATATTTCCCCTAAATATAGCGAGGTATTCTTGACGTAGCCTTTGTTGTTCTTCCTTTTCTGATTCTGTTAATCCAATAGTCTTGGCTTTATGCGCAAGTTCGTTTATTCTCTTTATTAAATCCTTCATCTAATCTCTCCAATTCTTTATGAATTACTTATTAGATTTTATCATGTGTTTAATCATTCTTCAACAAGTAAATCTTTCTTCTTCATCCACTTATATATAATAAATCCAATACTGTCAGCAAGTGCCCATCCTATTGGAACAGACCACCATATTCCTTTTTGTGCTATAGACGGAATACCTGAAAGCACATATGCCATAAGAACTCTAGTACCTAATGAAATTATTGTAAGAATTAGTGATACATTTAATGCACCAATGCCCCTAAAAAATCCATAAAACATAAACAAAAATCCTATTAATACATAAAATATCGAGATTATAGATAAATATTGCACACCTAATCTTATCACATTTGTTTCATTTGCATTTACAAATATCTTCATTAGATTCCCTGAATTTATATAGATCAATGTAGACATTATTAGACAGAATATTATTATAGTCTTTACAGCGGACTTCAATCCTTGAATTATCCTACCATTCTCTTTAGCCCCTTTATTCTGAGCTACATAGGTTCCAAAGGCATTCCCAAAGTCTTGAACAGGTAAATATGCTATAGAATCTACCTTACCAGCTGCAGTAAATGCTGCAATAGTATCTGATCCAAAAGTATTTACAATACCTTGAACACATACCATTCCGAAAGTCATAATGGATTGTTGAATTGATGTAAGAAAGCTAAATTTACCTACTTTCTTTGCTATCTCTCTATCGAATACTAAATCTTCCCGTTTTAGTCTAATAAATGGTACTTTGGCAAATGCATATATTAAACATAAAATTGAAGAAATAGCCTGAGCAATTATTGTAGCAAGAGCTACTCCAAATACCCCCATATTAAAAACTATAACAAAGACTAAATCTAATACTATATTTATTATAGCTGCTAATATTAGAAAGTATAAAGGTGTTCTTGAGTCTCCAATAGATCTAAGAAGAGCTGAACAAGCATTATAAAGATAAACAAATATTAATCCTCCAAAAATAACCTGCAAATATACTTGAGAATCTGGAAATATATCTTCAGGTGTATTTATGAGCTTTAACATTCCATTAGTGTTAAATACTAAAACAATTGATAATACTAATGTAAAAATTCCTATAGATAAAAATGATATATATATGGTTTTTCTAAGATTAGAATAATTTTTTTCTCCAAAATAATAGGAATATACTACTGAAGCACCCATACACAGTCCAATTATTACAAATGAAAAAAAGTTCATAAGCATAAAGGATGAACCCACTGCTGCTAATGCATTCTTTCCTACAAAATTTCCAACTACTACTGAATCTACTATATTATATAATTGCTGAAACAAGTTTCCAATTAACATGGGGAAGGTAAAAGCTATTAAAGTTTTCGTTGGATTCCCCTTTGTCATATCTGTTATCATTTATTTTCATTCCTTTCTCTACCTGTACTATTGTAGTGTAACATGAATAGAGATATAATTAAAATAGTAAAATATTATAGAATATATATAATTTTTTATATAGGGGAGTTAATTATGGATTTAAAACAACTTTTGTATTTTGTTACAGTTGTAAATGAAGGAAATATAACTGCTGCTGCAAGAAAGTTACATATCGCACAACCTGCACTTAGTAATCATATAAAAAATCTTGAAGATGATTTAGATATGAAACTATTTCACAGGGGTCCGAGAAAAATAACTCTTACAGATGCAGGGGAAATCCTTTACACTAAAGCAAATAATATTCTTGAGCTAAAACATTCTATTAGAAGAGAATTAGAAGATAATAGATCCGGATTTAAAGGGACGTTGAAAATTGGCACCATATCAGCCATAGATGCCGACTTACTAGAAAATAATTTTCTTAAATTTCACCAAAAATATAATAATATAAAATATGAATTATATGAAGGCATAACCCCTGAAATTATTGAAATGTTATTTTCAAGGGTTATTGAGATTGGAATTGTAAGGACACCCTTCGATAAAACAGGACTCAATATTACTTATTTGAAAGTTGAGCCTATGATAGCGGCATATAAAAATGACGATGATTTAGACAAACTAGGGTCTAATATTTCAATAGAACATCTTAACGAAAAACCTCTCATAATCTATCGTAGATTTGAAAGTATAATAATTTCTGCATTTCAAAAAGTTGAAATAAGTCCATATATTTTCTGTATAAATGATGATTCTAGAACTTCCTTGCTATGGGCAAATGCTGGTCTAGGAGTTGCTATTGTTCCAATATCATCTAAGAATCTTGTACTTGCAAATAATTTGAAGTTCAAAGTTATAGATAATGAATCTTTATTTACTCAAGTTGCAATAATAACACTTGAAAATAGTAGTTTATCTTCTGTTGCAACTAATTTTTTAAAAGAAATTACAATAGACCCTCTCTCTATTTAAGAAATAAGGGTCTATTAATTTTCTTTTAATTTTAATTCTACTTCAATCTCTTCAATAGTTCCTTTAAATATTCATAGGTTCTTTTTGTAGATAAAATACTGAGTCTCTCCTTAGGTGTGTGGACATCATACATGTTTGGCCCAAATGAAATGATGTCTAAGTTTGGATATTTCTTGGCAAATACACCGCATTCCAAGCCTGCATGAATTACTGTTGATTCCATTTCTTTTCCAAATACTTCCTTGTATAGTGCTAATGCTGTATCTCTTAATTTTGATTCAGGGTTATACTCCCATTCTGGATAATTACCACTAATGCTATAGGAGGCATTAGTTTTATCTATTTCTTCTAGGATATTTTGACGTAGTTCTAATAACACACTTTCTGCTGAACTCCTAGTTGATACTTGAATTATGATTTGCTCTTCTTCTGTTTTGATTATAGCTAAATTGCTAGAGCTTTCTACTATCTCTTCATTTTGGGGAAGTCTAGTAAATACTCCTGTTGAAATAGAATCAATAAGCAAAATTAAAGAACTAAGAACCTTTGAACTTAAAACCTTTGAAACCAAATTACCTTTTGTAATTCCTATGCTAATATCTGGCTCTTCTAGCTTATTTTCATCTATAATTTTCTTTCTGATTTCTTCAATCTTATCATTAAATCTAGATAAATCTTCAGAATTCACCCCAATCTTAGCCCTACTCTGTCTTGGAATAGCATTATCTTTAGTTCCACCTGTAATAGATATCAATTTTATGTCTATAGTTTCTTTTATTTCCCTTAATATAGAATTTAATATCTTATTAGAATTACCTCTAGGTTTATGGATTTCCATACCAGAATGTCCTCCCATCAAACCTCTAACCTCTATCTCAATTTCATAGGAATCAGAAACTTCTTCATATTCTATTGGAATTTTTACTTCAATTAATTCTCCTCCAGCAGACCCTGTTACAAGTACTCCTTCTTCTTCTGAGTCTACATTCAATAGCCTAGTTCCTTTTAAGACACCCTCAGATAATCCAAGAGCTCCATCCATCTCAGTCTCTTCAGACGTGGTTACTAACAACTCTATACTAGGATGTTCCAAAGTAGTATCTTCAAGAATTGCTAACCCCATTGCTACAGCTATTCCATTATCTGCTCCCAAAGTAGTTTTATCTGCATGAATATAGTCTCCATCAATTTCTAATTTAATAGGATCTTTATTAAAATCATGACTGCTAGTATCTTCTTTTTCACATACCATATCCATATGCCCTTGTATTATAACTCCTTCTGAATCCTCATATCCTAGTGTAGCAGGTTTTCTAATGATGACGTTAAGTACATTATCTTGAATCGTCTCAAGACCTAGCTTCTTCCCAATCTCTCTTATATAGTTGCTAACATTCTCTTCATTATAAGAGCATCTTGGAATTTGAGATAATTGCTCAAAATAATAAAACACTCTCTTTGGCTCTAAATTTTCTAATTTATTCATAGGTTTCTCCATATTCTCATCTCCTAATCCTTTTAAATATATTTCCAATGTTTAATGATTCTTATGCAATATAAAAAAGGATGGTTGATTCTACTTCCCATCCTTAAAAAAGTCCTCTTATTATCATTGTAAATCCTAAAATAGCTAATGGAATACCTAGAATAGCACCAATAAATGTTAAACTCAAAACAATACCTAATATCAGAAAAGCAAATCCTAACATAATAGCTACTAGTCTTCCAGTCATTTTCATTATGCCTTCAACCAATTTTCCTAATGCAATAAAAGGAAAAAATAAAAATTTCATCTTCTTATCCCCCTATTTTTATCTAATATATTCATTATATGAAATTTTACTATATCTAGTTCTTCTTTATAACAAATATATTAATTTAATACTCCATATCGATGATAATATCGCTATCTAAATTTGGATTTATCTCTTTTATTAGCTCTGCCAGTTCTATTTTAAATTCTTCTTCTGAAAACTGTTTATCACTCTTATTTCCATCTACCACTACGTGAAAAACCACAATCTTACTTCCATTATCTTCTATGATATTGAAGTCATGCATAGATTTAATAAATGAGTCTTTTTTTATTCTATTTTTTATTTTATTCATAATGTCAACAGACTCTTTTGATTGAAAGCCTATAGGGTCCATATGAATTACTAAGTGTAGATTAAACTTTTCACTTAATTCCCTTTCTGCCTGATCAATTATATTGTGAATTGTAACTACATCTATATCCGATGGTATCTCTGCATCTATTGTAGCCATTACTTTACCTGGCCCATAGTTATGAACTATTAAATCATGTACACCTAATATATAATCATAGGAAAGAACTCCTTCGGTTAATTCTATTATCAAATCCTCATGAGGAGCCTCACCAATTAATTGACTAAGAGTTTCTTTTACTAGTGAAAATCCTGAGTATAGAATAAATATAGATACTAAAATTCCTACATACCCATCAATAGGATATTCTGTAATTAGTGATAAAAGTAAAGAAAAGGCTACTACAGAAGTAATAATCACATCACCTAAAGCATCTGTAGCTGTTGCCTTTAAAGCTGCTGATGAAATCTTATTTCCAAGTTTTCTATTAAAAAAGCTTAGCCATATTTTGAGAGATATAGATATTACTAATAATATAAAAGGGATTATCTGAAATTCTATAGCCTTTGGGCTAATTATCCTATCAACTGATGATTTAACAAATTGAAATCCTACTACCATAACCATAAATGCTATTATCAATGCTGTTAGATACTCTATCCTTCCATGACCATAAGGATGTTCTTTATCTGGTGGCGCATTTGAAAGTTTAAATCCTATTACAGTCATAATAGAAGAGGCAGTATCAGATAAATTATTAAAAGCATCAGCAGTAACAGCAATTGAAGACATTATTAATCCCGTAATAAGCTTTAATATAGATAACAGTAAATTTACAAACAATCCTACGAAACCAGCAATATACCCTATTCTTTCTCTTACACTTTTGTCTAAATAATTATGATTTCCTTTCGTAGCAAGGTTTAAAAAATATTCTGTCAATATGCTTCCTCCTTTGAGATTTATAATAATATATTTGATAATTATACTATATCTTTTAATTATACCCAAATATATAATTAAACCTCTAAAAGTATTATATACTAAATAAAAGAAACTGACTCCAACTCTATCTTCAGAGTGAAAGTCAGTTTCTTTTATATCTCAGCTAATAAGAATTCCTGATCTCTTTATTGCCATTTTGACTAATCTATATATAAAAACTGTACCTATTGTATTTACTAAAGTTGTAGGGATAACTATCCCTATTACCAGTGCACTCATAGGCGCTGGCAAGCCAGAAATAAAAGCAGCTGAAGTTAGAAATACCATACCACTAATAAAGGTTCCAATTCCTCCTAATAATCCTACTACTAAAAAATTAATATTAATCTTACTAAGATATTTTATTAAAACAAATAATACTAGGCAGGTTATTAACTTATCTAATATATTAGGTATCTGTCCTCCTGGAAAAGATGTTGTCATAGCTGAAAGTAAACCACCTAATATTCCTGTTAACATGGCATTTTCAAATTTAGTGTTTAATAGAAGGGATACAAACATAAATATCAATAAGAAGTCAAATTTCATACCTCCTAGTATCCCTGGTGTAATTTGATGCATAATAAGACCTATGGCTAATAGCAATGTTGTAAAAATATTGTTTTTTAATTTCATAATATCTTTCTCCTTTTTTAGTTTTATTTTTATTCTTCCAATCACTTAATTCTGTTCACAACATTCTATTTCACCACCTTTATATTATAATACGCAATCTCGCAACTCAAATCTATTTACTCGTTATCAGTCGCATAAATTTGGTGCTCGTTGCCTTTTTGTCCAATAAGCGTAGCGAATTGTAGACAAAACGGACAGCGAAGCGAGTGGTGCGTTTGACCTACCTGCTATTCACTTCGTTCATTGGATTAGGCAATCTGACGCAGTCTCGAAACACAAATTCATTTACTCGCTACGCTCATATGAATTTGGTTCTCGTTGCGTTTGACCTACTAAAGCTTACTATCGTTCGCTAAGTTAGGTCATAAAAAAAAGTCCTTCATCCATGAAAGGACGAAAGACTAGTATTTCGCGGTACCACCTTAATTAGATTATCATTAAATAATCTCACTCAACAGATACGTAGCATTGCTATATATCCTGTTTCTATAACGGGAAACCCCCGGTATTAGCTACTCTGATAAAAATCATTTCACCAAACTCCTTGTAGATCCATTCATTAAACCTCTGGTATTGGACTTTCACCTACGCCAACTCTCTAAAACCATATTGATTTAACTACTACTTCTACGCATTAGATTTAACTTAATTTTTATCATTCTACCATAGCATCATAATGAAGTCAATGGAAATTTTTATAAATCCTAATTTCAAAAATATTTGCTAATCCTTTAGCTATATTTGATGGACCAGAGACTGAGAATTATATATAGAATATTTATTCAAATTTGGATTAGAATAATACTATTGACTTAAAAGTAGAAATAAAATCAGTTATACGAAAGGAATGATACTATGACGGATAAGATGGATAATAGAAAAGAAGACGATATTAGCATAAATATAATTTCTGCCCCAAATAATGTTAAACCTGTTTCTAAAGCACCAGTTGGAAATGCTGCAAAGGATGCATTCTGCATATATGCAGGTACGAGGCATGCTGTTGGCTCGATAATAAAAATGGAAGACGGGTCAGAGGTAGTATGTACTGATGATGGGACATGGCAAAATACTTAAAAAATTTAACTCCTCAACCATAATGGCTGAGGAGTTATTTATATTACGCTTCCATGGATGCTCCCATGAACATAGCTATATCATCTTCTACATTTGATATTGTTCCTATTCCAAAAGTATCTACTAATACTTTAGCCACATTTGGTGAAAGGAATGCTGGTAATGTTGGTCCTAAGTGAATATTCTTTACACCTAAGTGTAATAGTGCAAGTAATACTATTACTGCCTTTTGTTCATACCAAGCTATATTATATGCTATTGGCAATTCATTTATGTCATTTAATTCAAATATTTCTTTTAGTTTAAGAGCTATAACTGCTAAAGAGTAGGAGTCATTACATTGTCCTGCATCTAATACTCTTGGAATTCCACCTATATCTCCTAGATTTAGCTTATTATATTTATATTTTGCACAACCAGCTGTAAGGATTACTGTATCTTTTGGAAGTGCTGCTGCAAAATCAGTGTAGTAATTTCTACTTCCTTGTCTTCCATCACAACCTGCCATTACAAAGAATTTCTTTATAGCTCCTGATTTAACTGCATCTACAACTTTATCTGCTAATGCAAATACTTGTGCATGAGCGAATCCACCTACGATTTTACCTGTTTCTATTTCTGTTGGAGCCGGCAATCTCTTTGCATGCTCGATTAATTCTGAGAAATCTTTAGGCTTTCCGTCTACTCTGTCTGCTATATGTTTAAATCCTGGATAACCTGACGCACCTGTTGTATATACTCTATCAGCATAAGATGCAGCTGGCGGTACTATACAGTTTGTTGTAAATAATATAACTCCATTGAATTTTTCAAATTCTTCTTTTTGTTTCCACCAAGCATTTCCGTAGTTCCCTACAAAGTGATCGTATCTCTTAAATGCTGGATAATAATTAGCTGGCAGCATTTCACCATGAGTATAGATATCTACTCCAGAGCCTTTAGTTTGTTCTAATAATTCTTCAAAATCTTTTAAGTCGTGACCTGATACTAATATTGCTGGATTATTTCTAACACCTATATTTACTTCTGTTATTTCTGGATTTCCATAGGTAGAAGTATTAGCCTTATCAAGTAATGCCATTACATCAACACCATATTTACCTGTTTCCATTGTTAATGCTACTAAATCATCTGCTGTTAAACTATTATCTAATGTTGCAGCCATTGCCTTTCTAATGAATTTAGATATCTCTGGATCTTCATATCCTAAATTACTTGCATGTTCAGCATATGCTGCCATTCCCTTAACTCCATAAATGATTAATTCTCTCAATGATCTTACATCTTCATTTTCTGTAGCAAGTACACCTACTTCTTGACTAGTTGACTTAAACACTATTTCATCATCTGAATTAACTGTAAATATTGCTGCATCTGCTAAGTCGCCTAATTCTATACCTTTTTCAGTCAAAGTAACCTTTAATACATCTCTTAATTTTAATGCCTCTTTAATCTTCTTAAAGAATCTTTCTTTGTCAAAGTTAGCATTTGTAATAGTCATAAATAAACTGTCTATTAAGAACCTATCTAGTACTGGAATTTGAATTTCTGCTTCGTCTGCCTTTACGCCTAACACTGAAATACCTTTTACTGCATAGATCATTAAGTCTTGTAATGCCGCTAAATCAGCTGTCTTTCCACACATTCCTACCTTTGTACATCCTTTTCCTCCCGCAGCTTCTTGACATTGATAACAAAACATACTCATTCTTTTCTTTCCCCCTATTTTATATTATTAGTGCTTGTTACACTTTATTGTTCTTACCTTATATCTGATATTATATATCTGTTTTAAAACTTATTCGGTAACCTATGTTACGGAATGAAAAAAATCTTAAGTTTATTTATAATTTCCATTTTTATCCAAATATGATACAATTAATGTCAAGTAAATATTTAAGTATGTACTTTACCTATTTAATATTTATAGACAAAGGAGAAAGATATGAATAGTAAAGATAACTCAAAGATTTGCATAATGATAGTACCTCATACAGAAAAGGTTAGAAAATTGGTAATACCTAGGTGGATGCCTAAAGCCCTATTATCTCTATCCTCTGCTTTCATTATAGTCTTATTGCTCTATATTAGTAGAAACACTACATATCAACTAAGTTTAAAAAAGGAAGCTAATAGTAAATCTTCTATTATTAATGACTTAGAAGAAGAAAATAGAAAAAAAGATATGGAATTGGCTGATCTTAAATCGCAAAATAAACAATTACAAGATAAGACAATACAAGTTGAAAATAAGCTTATGGAAATTGATGAATTACAAAGGGCTTTAGAAAAAATGGCTGGTGTCAGCAGTCCCTCTAAAGGCGGGGAATCAGGTCCAGATATATCTCTTAAGGATTTAGCTCCTGAGATGGAAATGGATATATTGACAGAAGTTTTAGAGGATAAGAAGTTGGAACTAGAGGTCTTTATAGAGGACTTAGAGGCTAGATTTGCTTATTTAGAATCTGTCCCTGATTCAATGCCTACATCAGGAAAACTTACTTCAAAATTTGGCAATAGGAAAAATCCCTTTGGGAGAGGAATTCAATTTCATCAAGGTATTGATATTGCAAACTCAAAGGGGACAGATATTATAGCTTCTGCAAAAGGTACTGTAATCTTCTCAGGGCGAAAAGGCGGATATGGAAAAACTATAATTATCGATCATGGCTACGGATACAAAACTTTATATGCTCATAATAATGATTTATTAGCTTCTGTCGGCGATAAAGTGGACAAAGGTCAATTGATTGCTGAAATGGGTAAAACAGGAAGATCTACTGGAAACCATCTGCATTTCGAAATCCACAAAAATGATAATCCTATAAATCCATTTGATGTACTAAAAGATTAGAATCTGAGGGGGATAAAGATGTTTAAAAAAAAGGAAGATGTTATTGTTGAAGATTTAGATTCTTTGATAGGTGAAAATATTAAAATTACTGGAAAAATAGAAGGTAAGGGAAATCTTCGAGTTGATGGTTTTATTGAAGGTGATATAAACTATGAGGGAAATATTGTTGTAGGTGAAACTGGAAAGGTCTATGGAAACATAAAGGCCAATGATATATCCTTAGCAGGAACTATACATGGAAATGTTGACTCAAAAACAAAGCTTGTCATTCTTCCTACGGGAACATTAATAGGAGATATTCAAGTCTCTAGTTTTGTAGTTCATGAAAATGCTAAATTTGATGGCAATTGTAAGATGCTAAGTAATAATGTTACGGAATTACATTCAAAAAGCAAAGCTGAAAATAGTAAGTAATAACTTAATTAAAAATGCCCTTAAAGTATACTTTAAGGGCATTTTTTAATAATTTTTTCCTGCTGCCATAATTCTTTCTGGATATGCTACTGAACAAGGTGTTACTCCATATACCATACTACAGTGAGGGCATTTTGTTTCTAGATGAGTCATTTCAAATTCATTTCCACATTCTATACATTTTATAATAACTCCTGGCGGCATTGGACGAGTGTTAAATCCCATCATTCTTATTTTATCTACTACCATCTTTCCATTTTCAAAAGTACCTGTACATCCATCATGCATTTTTATATTCCCCTTTCTGTCTAATTCACAGTTCACAATTCACTAGATAAACAAACCCTAAAGGACTACTGAATTATACCCTGCGGGGCAAATATCAGCAGCTAAGTGATGAACACAAAATCAAAAACCATGATTTTGGTTCCCTACTTAAGTTCACAATTAAAAAGATTAAAAAACAAATTATTCTTTTGGTCTTAATTGTGCATTGTGCATTGTTAAAACTTCTCCAATTCTAAGTCTATTTCTCATTCCTTGAATGATATTATCCATTTTCTCAAGCTCTAATAGTAATTCTTTTTCTTCATTGCTAGTTTCAATTATCTTATCTATACCACCATTTTTAATTACGATTCTTCTATCAGCCATAAGAGCTAATATTGGATCATGTGTAGCCATAAGAACTATTTTATCCTCAGATACTAACAACTCTAAGGCCTTTTTCCTGTCTATTCCTGCATTTTCAATTTCATCTATCAATACTATCGGTGAAGAGCTAAGTATTGCTGTATCTGCAATCATTAAAGCCCTTGATTGTCCACCACTTAAAGATGTCACTGGAGTCTCTAAATCAAATTTCTCACCTGCAAGATTATTGGCCGCACTGATTATTTTCTTTATTGTCTCTTCCACATCTTGAACTAATCTGCTCTGTGCATGGAGCTCTAAGAACTCCTTAACTGTAAGATCCATTACAAAGTTCATATTTTGCGAGAGCTGAGCTACTAATTTGTTATTAGAAGAAAATCTCCATTTCTTATCGGGCATCGCTCCATTTATTAATATTCCTCTGCCTGTAGGGGTATCCCTTTGGGCAGTCCACTCTATATCAGCTAATAACCTTGATTTTCCTGAGCCTGTAGGGCCTACTATGGAAACTATTTCCGATTTATTTATAGTTAATTCTTTAAATCCCTCTTTATCTCCTGATTTATTATGACCAGATAATATAGTCAAGGATTTCACCTTTGCATCTTCTTTTATACCTAAGAATTCCTTCATCTGTTCTATAAAGATTTCTAAGTCTGATGTTAATTTTTCTTTATTTATAGCCCAGTTTTCTATATCCTCTTGGCTAAAACTATCTAAGTATTCCTCAAAAGTTTTATCCTTATAATCTGTAGTATCCAATTTGTTTTCTTCAAAATAGCTAACTACAAAGGGATATTTTGCTTCAAGTTGTCCTATAGTCAAATTACTCATAATCATCACCTAATTCCATCTTTCTTACATTTCCCATTTGATATGCCTCTCCTATCCTTGTCTCTCCTAGACAATAGGAGCACATGGCTGCTGGCATTGGAAATCTTAGTTCCATTCCTTGCACGGAATCTATCTTTTGTTCCTCGTCAAATAATAAGGTACTTAATTCATAAGCTCCTTGACCTGTGAGCCCATTAATATGCATAGTAGTAGCCCTTGGATTTACTGAACTTACCTTTGAGGCGAAAACCTCTCTTTCTGCCTGAGATACTATATCACCCTTAGTGATAACCACTATATCTGCGGATTTTAACATTGGTCCAATCTTCTTTGGTGTATTTATCCCAGAAAGATTATCTATAACACAAACACCTTTTATATTTCTAATATATGGGGAGCATCTATTACAAAGTCCAGCTGATTCAGTAATTAACATATCTAATTCCATTTGTTTTCCCCATTTTACTACTTCTTCAATATTTGATGCAAAGAAATGGTCAGGACAAAGGGCACCTGAAAGCCCTTTTTTCACTGGTATTCCAGCCTTTTCATATAATATATCATCATCTGTATAGAGACAATCAAACTTAACCACTCCTACAGAAATCTTTCTTTGTTTTAGTGCTTCTATTGTTTTTAATATTATTGAGGTCTTTCCTGATGATGGGGGACCTGAAAATACAATTAAATTCATATATTATTCCTCCTTTACTGCATCATGGAATATTTTTTCACATTTTCTTATTAATTCACCAATATCATGATTATTTATATAATCCCAACCAAGCCACATAAATTTTTGAGTAGAAAATAGTTCATTATCCACCTCTGGATTAGTTGAAGGAAATTTTCCATTGGTTGAAAGAATCTCTCCTACTTCCTTAGAGAAGAAAAAGTCTACAAATGGTTTGGTTTTATCTTTAGTTTTCTTCTTAGCCAATAGAAATATTGGGCTAATTATAGCTCCATCCTCTGGCCAGACAGGCTTGAGAGGTGATTCATTTCTCACCATCTTAGTAAAGAAATATGGCATGATTGTCACAGTCGGTATCCCTGAATTAGTTTTTTTGGTATGGGATTTTACCATTTCAGCTGGATGCATACTTCGAAGTAACGTCTTTCCAAGATTGGTTATTCCTTCTTCACCATAATTCTTATATATATTTAATAATATTGCATTAAATAAATCAAAATCTCTCATAGGTAATGATACTGAGTTTTCAAACTCTGGTTTTAGCAAATCTGCCCAAGACTTAGGCATCTTTCTATCTCCTAATTCTTCAGTATTTACCATAAATACGGCAGGAACTACTGCTATTACTGAATATTGTTTCTGTGGGTCTTTCAGATCTATTTCTTCATTATCAAAATCCTTATTTAATTTGTCTAAGCCTGTAATATCTTCAAATATATCTCTAGCTTTAAATTTTCCCATTAATCCCTTATCGAAAAATAAATCAAATCCAGCAGACATAAATAAATCCGATAGAGAATCTTCATTATCTGATTCTATCCTTTCCTTTATCCAATCCACTCCCAAATTTGCTGACTTTAATTCATAATCAATTTTAAAATCAAACTTATCCTTATTTTCATCCATCCAAGCATTAAAACCTTCTAATAATGGGACTCTTACAGGACAAGGAAGAACCCCTTCTATTTTTATATCTCCGCCATTATTTTGATTTGGCGCGGCTAAGGCTGAGTCTACGGACATTCTATTGCTCTCTATTGCATCTATTAGCTTTTGAGTAAATAATTCTACATTGACCTTTTTAGTCATGCAAGCCATTTCTAAAGAAATTGTCTTGCCCATTATCTTTCTCATTTTCTCATTGCCCAGTTGCTCAAAACCGTTGGCTACAAATATATCTATAGTTTCTGGATATTTTTCCGTTATGTCATATACTTTATCTTTTATATCAAAATATTTATTCATTTTATTCCTCCTAAAATTCTTTCCCGACATTGTATAAATTTATTATAACTCTGAAAACAAAAAAAATCGGTAACTATTGTTACCAATTTTAAGTTATTTCTTAAGGTCTCTTATTTCATCTTCTAACGCCGATATTCGTCTATTTAATTTATAAATCACTGGAATATATCCTAATAGAATAATTATCCACAACCACATGATAACCCTACTATAATTTAACTTTAGATTTTATATAATATATCCTTCTTTAATTCCTCGGATTTTTCTTCTCCTAATAAGTATTTAATTATCTCTATGGCAAAATCTACAGCTAATGCTGGTCCTCTTGCTGTTATGATACTTCCATCCCTCACCACATTTTGTTCAATATAAACTCCATTCTTTAAATCATCCTCAAACCCTGGATATGATGTGATTTCTTTATCTTTTATTATGCCAGCTCTTTCAAGAACTATTGGTCCTGCACATATAGCAGCTGTAAGCTTCCCATTTTCATTGATTTTCTTTACTACATCAATCACTTTATCATTATCCCTAAGATTTGTAGCACCTGGTAGTCCTCCGGGAATAATTACAGCATCATAATCATCTATATCTTTAATGTCATTTATAGTTTTATCTGCAAGAACTACAATTTCATGTGCTCCCTTTACTTCATTATCTTCAGTAATAGAAACGGTATCTACGTTAATATCCTTTCTTCTAAGATAATCAACTACTGTTAAGGCTTCTACTTCTTCAAAACCCTCTGCTAAAAATAAAATAACCTTCTTCATATAACCCCTCCTATTTTTCTCTATGTATTTATCTATACCCAAGATTTTGTGAAATATAGCATATTACCTACTATTAGCTTATTTAAACTTAAGATAATCTATCCCTATAAATGATCTTTTAGAGAAATTATACATATCAACAATTTAAATTATATGTATAATACTTAGTAAAGTACTAATTTAAACTATCAGTAAAAATTTATAAGGAGTGAGAAAAATGATTTTATATGCTGCTATATTAGAAACCATCGATGCAAAAAAAGATAGTGAAATACTAGACATACATAAAGCTTATCTTCAAAAATTTATCGATGAAGGTAAAATATTTGCTAAAGGTCCTTTTACAGATCATAGTGGGGGACTCGTAATCTATAAAGCTAATTCCTATGAAGAGGCTAAAGAAATGGCTGAAAATGACCCAGCTGTATTACAAAAATCCCGTACCCTAATATTAAAGGAATGGCGCAGCAATATAGAATAGTATAAATATTATTCTATATATTAGATAAAATAACTCTATAATAATTAACGTTTAGCATATACCCTGCGCGGGTATATACTTTTTAGAATTATTTAGAGGAGAGTGTATTAAAATGGAGTTAAGATATGAAAAGGTTACAAATAAATCCTTTGATGAAGCTATAAGGAGTATAACGGAAAGCCTCAAGGAAAAAAAGTTTGGTGTACTATGGCAATTAAACTTTAAGGATAAGATGAATGAACACGGAATTGATTTCCCTAATAATTTTATGATTCTGGAAGTTTGCAATCCCCATAAGGCTAATGAAGTACTTACTAAGCATATTGAAATGGGTTATTTCCTGCCATGTAAAATGGTAGTATACGAAAAGGATGGAACTGTAAGAATAGGAACTGCAAGGCCAGAGATATTAATGAGTATGTCAGGCCATGATGATCTCGGAGATGTGGCTAGTGAAGTAGAAAAGATATTAATAGAAGCCATAGATAATGCTATATAAAATATTTTTTATAGAAGGTGGTCAATAAGATCACCTTTTTGTTTTATAAAAGAAAAGTATTGACCCACTATGGGTATTATAATATATAATAAGTAAATATCAGTTATCTGTACTAGATAAGGAGAATTTAACTATATGAATAATCTAAAAAAATGGGCTCTAAAAATTATATCTGCTCCGCATATAAGTTTAAAGAAATATTATAAGCAATATCGTAAAATACTAAATGTATTGAATCCGCCATCGGAACCAATTTACAAAATGTTGGATCACAAAATCATGGTAGAAGATAGAGAAATTCCAGTGCGTGTTTTTATACCTAAAGCCAATCCACTTTCTAAGGTCATGATTTTCTTTCATGGCGGTGGATGGGTTACTGGAAATATTGATTCCTATACCAATGTATGTGCAAATATGGCCAATAAAACTAATCATATTGTTATTTCAGTAGATTATCGTTTAGCTCCAGAAAATCCTTTTCCTGCGGGGGTAGAGGATTGTTATTATGCTGCTAGGGAGATCTTCTCCAAACCTCAAATACTTGGTTGCAGTCAAGAGGATATTATATTAATCGGTGATAGTGCCGGAGGTAATTTGGCGGCAGTAGTTTCACTTATGGCAAGAGATCGTGGAGAATTCTTACCTAAGAAACAGATTTTAATATATCCTGCTACAAATTATGATCATAGCGAAAGTTCTCCTTATCCGTCTGTAAAAGAAAATGGAACAGATTATATAATGACTTCAAAGCGAATACAGGACTATATGGATTTATATGTCAAAAATGAGGAGGACAGATTAAATCCATATGTAGCACCAATATTAGCTAAAGAACTCTCAAATCAGCCTAAGACATTAATTGTTACAGCAGAATTTGACCCACTTAGAGATGAAGGAGAAGCTTACGGAATAAAGCTACAACAGTTTGGCAATGATGTGAAGATATATAGAATGAAAGACGCTCTTCATGGCTTTATTTCAAATCCCCTAAGCTCAGATGATACTGATAAATGTTATGAGATTATAAACTTATTTTTAAATGATAAAAATTATTGAAGTGAGGAAGTACTATGAAACAGCAAAAAGAAGTAAATTGGACTAAACTTGATAATGCATCAAAACTTTTTCCTGCAGTTGCCAATAATAAGGATACTAAGGTTTTTAGACTTGCCTGTGAATTATATGAAGATGTTGATCCAAAGATTTTGCAAAAGTCTTTAGATTTAACTATTGAGAGCTTTCCACTATATAAATCTGTCTTAAGAAGAGGAGCCTTTTGGTACTATTTCGAATCCACAGATACTAATCCTAAAGTGGAATTAGAGTCTAATTCACTTTGTGCTCCTCTTTATATAAAAAATCAAAGAAACTTATTAATTCGAGTATTTTACTATAGGAAAAGAATAAATGTGGAAATTTTTCATTCTCTTACTGACGGTGCAGGTGTTATTTGGTTTATGGAGACACTTATATATCATTATATGACTATTAGATATGGAGATATATTTGGAGATAGGATACCTGAACTAAACTTCAAAGCATCAATAAGTCAAAAGATGGATGATAGTTTTGGCAAGAATTATAATAAAGAAGATAATCCTAGTCAAAAACTCAAAAACAAAAAAGAGAAAAAAGAAAAATCTCGACCTGCTTATCATATTAAAGGAAATAGAATAGCAGAAAACAGAATGAAACTAATTGAAGGGTCTATGTCCGTAAAGGCCGTTTTAGATATAGCTCATGAATATAATACTACTTTAACAATATTTATGACATCCCTACTCCTTTATTCTATTTATAAGGAAATGCCTGCTAATAAGAAAAAAAGACCTGTGGTTTTATCTGTTCCGATTAATTTAAGGCAATACTATGAATCAGCCACAGCTAGAAATTTCTTTAGTACTATGAATATTAGTTATCAATTTAATAATAGCAGTCCTGATTTTGAAGAAATAATTCAGAGTGTAAGTGAAGGTTTTAAGAAAGGATTGACCAAGGAGCAGTTAGATAAACAGCTGAATCACTTTATGTCCTTAGAAAAAAATCTACTTACAAGGGTGATTCCCCTACCCATTAAGGATTATGTTCTTCGTATAGCCAATAGGCTAAATGATAGGAAGATAACATCATCTATTTCAAATATTGGGAAGATCATCATGCCTTCAGAGTTTAATAACTACATACGACAATTTAGTATTTGCGTCAGTGCTAGAAGACCTCTGATAACCTTATGTACCTATGAAGACAGAATTGTCATTAGCTTTACATCACCCTTTGAAGAAACCGATATACAAAAAACATTTTTTCAGTTTCTTTCACAAAAGGGAGTTGAAATTGAAATCACATCAAATCTTTAGAAAGAAGGAAAATACCATGCAATATTGTACTCACTGCCGACTCTATATACGGGAAAATCGAGAAAAATGCACCTTATGTGGTAATATCTTACCACATACTAATATCACTCATAAAGATGAGGATATTTTTCCTAGAATACCTCCTTATTATGAAAGTCATCTAGCCATTAAAATAATGATTTTTATTTCTATTGCAGCCGTAGTAATTAGCTTTGCAATCAATATACTCTTTCCCTCTGATATAAATTGGCCACTATTATTAGTATTTGGGCTGCTTAGTATGTGGCTAGGATTAATTTCTATTATACAAAAAAGATATCATATACCTAAAAAAATTGTACGTCAAGTTGCAATTATATCGTTGTTAGCCATTTTCTGGGACTGGGAAACAGGCTGGAGAGGCTGGTCCTTAAACTACGTAATCCCTATTGCTTGTGTGGCTGCTATGATAGTTATGTATGTAACAGCAAAGATCATGAAACTAAGCGTAAGAGATTATATTACTTATGCTTTAATAGATGGATTATTCGGCATAATTCCCGCTTTATTTATGATATTTGGTTGGATAAAGATTATATATCCAACAATAATATGTGTATCCTTAAGCATTATATCCTTATCAGCTGTATTTATTTTTCAGGGAAAGAATATAAAAATAGAGATGAGTAAAAGAATGCATATATAAATCAGTGGAGTCCTCTCCACTGATTTATATATGTGTTTTACATTTATTTTATTTCTTATTTACATCTCTTTCTACTAAAGTAACCTTTATCGTATCTCCTGGTTGTTTGCCTATTTTTGCTCGGATATCCTTTCTGATACCGATTATATGATATGGAGTCTTCATCCTCACAAGACTGCCCTCATATGGTTCTCCATCGAATGTAGCAGTAACAGGTACACGACCCTTTCCAAACTCAACCTTTACATCAAAGGGTATCTCTATATATGCACCATCAATATCAGGAACTTTCTTTATTTCAGCTTCAAATTCATATACCTTTTTCACTTTTAGACCTCCTGTACATTAAATCAAACTACTTATCCAACCTACTAGCCCACCAGCCATAATAATCCATGCAGAATTTATTTTAAATTTAACCAAGGAAAATATTGATACTATAAATATTATAATGGACAAACCATCATTCAAAGATGATATACCTAATTTAAAACTTACAGTAGCCATCAATGCTAAGGAGGCTATATTTATACCATCCAGCATTCCAGATATCCAAGAAGATTTTCTTAACTTTGGTATTAAAGGATTCAATGCCCAAACCAGTATAAATGACGGAAGAAATATTCCTATAGTGCCCAATATAGCTCCTGGTATGCCCCTTAACAAATATCCTATAAATGTAGCTGTAGTAAATACTGGTCCCGGTGTAAATTGACCTACTGCAACTGCATCAAGTAATTGCTGATTTGTAAGCAGTCTTAATTTTTCTACAAACTCTGCTTCTAAAAATGCCAAAAGCACATACCCACTTCCATATAAGACTGAGCCTATCTTTAAAAAGATAAAAAATACTAAATACAAAGGTAATATTCCTATTCCAAACATCCTATTTTTGAGTTTCTCCTTGTTTTGCATAATCATCATAATAATTCCAGAAATAAATAATAAAGGTATCTCTTTTATTCCCAATAAATATACGGCTATCGTAAATAATCCAAGGACTAAAGAAATTTTATTTTTTATTACTGATTTCCCCAATCTATATAAGGCTTGTAAGATAATCGCCATAATAACAGGCTTCATTCCATAAAGTATAGATTCTACTTGAGGAATACTACCATATTTCACATAGGTTATGGCAAACAATAGAACTATAACCATTGCAGGGAAAATAAAAAATGTCCCCGCTAACAATAATCCTAATAATCCTCCTCTTTCATATCCAAGATGAATTGCAAGTTCCGTTGAATTTGGTCCAGGTATAAGATTTGTTGCTCCAATTAAGTCCATAAATTTTTCCCTAGTTATCCATTTTCTCTTATCTATTATTTCTTCCTCCATCATCGCAATATGAGCGGCAGGGCCTCCGAAAGCTAGACTTCCTAACTTTAAAAAAACTTTTACTATTTCTTTTTGTCTTTCTATCTTCTCAGTTCTATTTAAATCCTTATAATTAATATCGCTCAAAAAATCACCTCCTAGTTAATCAATTGATACCCTAAGAAGTGATTTAACCAGCAATCTATATCAAACAATTTATGATTTAATATATTTTTCTTTTATTTCCTTATACTTTTTCTCTCCCAGTTTATAGATTTCTTCCTCTTCTTTCGTAGTTACAATCAATTCTGGTACTTTGGCTGATTTATTATCTACCATATGAACCATAGTAACAAATGCAGTTAATGCTGTTTCCCATTCACTATAATTTTCTATACTACTTACTAAGATATTTACTATAATTTGCATAGAAGATTTACCTACATAAGCTAATTGTCCAATACATTTAACTATATTTCCTACATGCACCGGACGGTGAAATACTACTTCATCTACTCTAGCAGTAACTACCTGACCTTTACAATGCTTTGTTGCTGCCATACCTGCTGCAATATCTACAAGTTTCATCAGCTCTCCACCGTGGACATTTCCATAAATATTGCTATGAAATACCTCCATTATCACAGAAGTTTCAGCTCTTGCGAAAGATATATTATTATAATTGTCCAGATTATTCATCATTTGTTTACCTCCAATGTCATCTCTTTTTCTCATTTAGATTAATTATATATTGAATCAATTTTTTATACAAGAAAAGTAATTAATTGCATATAAAAAAGGTTTCCAAAGAAGTCTTTGAAGGAGGCCTTTCTTGACTACTGCATAAGAGACTTGCACGAAATCACAGATTTCGGCACTCTGCTTAAAACTCCTTGAAATCAAGTCTTTAATACTGAGGCCTTAAAGTAGTGCTTCCATATTCGTTATAAAAAAACGGTTTGGGATCAAATCTAAATCCAAAACCGTTTTTAAAATCTAATCACTAAAATCTTAATCTAAGGTCCATAGATTATTAACTAGTGTTTATTATATATTTATTTCATGGTATTAACAAAAAACATTGTTACTTGTGGTACATATGTCACAATAGCCATGGTAATTAAAGATAATATTACAAATGGTACTATACCTGAAATAATCTTGCTAACAGGTTCTTTAGAGACTCCTGTTGCTACAAATAAATTTAATCCAAATGGTGGTGTAAACATTCCTATGGCACCATTTACAACCATAATTATTCCTAAATGTATGGGATCTATACCATAATTTATTGCTAGAGGTAAAAATAATGGTGCTAATATAGTAGTTGCCGAAGCTGGATCTATAAACATTCCTGCAACTAAAAGTATGATATTCATCATTAACAATATCGTTACCTTAGAATTAGTTATTGCTATCAAACCCTCTGCGAGGGCCTGTGGAATCTGCTGCCTAGTCAATATCCAAGAGAATATCGAAGCAGCAGCTAATAATATCATAACTTGTGCTGTACCTACGGCGGCATCAATGGATTCATCTAATAGCCCCTTAAAATCTAACTGCTTATAAATAAATATAGCGACAAAAATAGCATAGACTGAAGCAACAACAGCAGATTCTGTTGGTGTAAATATTCCACCATAGATACCTCCTATTATAATAAAAGGAACTCCTAGTGCCCATGCAGCCTCTTTAAAAGCTATTAATATTTCCTTCAAAGATGCTTTCTCCTGTACAGGTACTTTATCCTTCTTTGCAATAAAGTAACAATATGCGATAACAACTAATCCCCATACGATTCCAGGACCGATACCTCCTATAAACAAATCCCCAACTGATACTCCTGTAACAGTTCCATATACAATCATACCTATACTTGGAGGTATAATTACTGCGACTGCTGGACTCGATGTGATCAATCCAAGTGAAAATTTCTCACCATATCCTCCTTTAAGTAATTCAGGTAACATAAGCCCTCCTATTGCAACAACTGTTGCAGGGCTTGAACCCGAAACTGCTCCAAAGAACATACATGATATTACAACTGCAATAGCAAGTCCACCCGTTAAATGTCCTACTAATTTACTTGCCAAATTAAGTATTCTTTTTGAAATCCCTCCACCTTTCATTACATTAGCTGCAAGAATAAAAAATGGGACAGCCATTAATGAAAACTTATCAATACCAGAAAACATCCTTTGAGCTACAACCTCCATAGGTATAGGAGTGAAAAAAGATAATGCTAGAACACTTGCTAAAGACATTGCAATATATACTGGTGCTCCAGTAAATAAAAAGACAAATAGAAGTACGAATAATGCTACTGTCATTTACCTTCACCACCCTTTAGTTTTATAAAGAATTCTTGAGTATATCTCAATAACATAAGTATTCCACCTATAGGCATTGAACCATAAACATATACCATTGGAACTTTTATAGTTGAACTAACTTGATTTGTAATGAATACATTTTTTGTAATTATAAATGAAAAATAAGTAAATAGCAAAGTAAATGCAATTGACATTAGGATTGTTATAAGAAGTAAAACTTTCTTACCCTTCTCACTTAAAACATTCATTATAGCATCTACTCCTATATGTGCACCTTTATAAACACAAACACTAGAGCCAACAAATGTCAGCCATACTATAGCATATCGTGCCACTTCTTCTGACCACACCAAAGAAGAACCAAAAAATCTAAGTACTACATTAATAAAAAGTATGAAAGCTATAGCTAATAGCAGTATCCCAATGAAGTATTGTTCTATCTTTGATAGGATATTATTAAATGATTTCATTTTCGACCTCCTACCTTCAAATTATTTAACTATCTATTTATATTTTTCAATTTCTTCATATGTCTTATCTAAAATTTCATTTCCAAATAATTTAACATATTCTTGATGAACAGATAAAGTTATTTCTTTCATTTTTTCTTTTTCTTCTGGGGATAATTCAACTACATTAACGCCAGCATCTTTAATTGTTTGCAAATAATTTTTCTCTTCTTCTTGGACTGCTTGCCTCTGCCATTTAGCTATCTCTCTACCCTTTTCATAGAGTATTTCTTGTATATCTTTAGGTAATTTATTGTACCAATCATCACTAAATATCAGTACATGGCCTAAATAAGCATGCTCACTAAGAGTTAGATTAGTTTGTACTTCATAAAACTTGGAACTTACTATTGTAACTAACGGATTCTCTTGTCCGTCAACAACGCCTAACTGTAATGAACTATATAACTCCCCAAAATCAATAGGAGTCGGATTAGCTCCTAAAGCTTTAAACTGATTAATTATAATAGGACTTTCCATTGTTCTAAATTTCAAACCTTTAAAATCTTCTAGCTCGGATATTGGCTTATTAGCTGTAAAATGCTTATATCCATCCTCGTAAAAAGCAACACCTTTAATTTTTTGACTTTTCAGGCTATCAAGCAATGCTGTACCAACTTCTCCATCCATAATCTTATATCCGATTTCCCTATTAGGAAACAAGAAAGGCAAATCAAATAATTGTAGTTCAGGTGCAAATCCACTTATTCTAGCTGTCGGTACTAAAGCGATCTCTTGAGTTCCCATCTGCAACCCCTCAAACATCTCCCTTGCACTTCCTAATTGTCCTGATGGGAACAAGTTAACCTTTACCTTTCCATTGGTTGCTTGTTCAACTTCCTCTTTAAACTTAATAGCTGCCTTATGATGAGGTGTTTCAGGCATAAATCCATGTCCATATCCAATCTCAATTACTTCTTCGGTCCCATTGTCATCTAAACCCTTTGATGCATCCTTACTTTTGCAGCCACTAACAGCTAAACTAAGTATTAATACCATAACTAAAAGAATTACAAAATTTCTAGACTTGAACATTTTACCATCCTCCTAATTTTAATCTCTTGACTTAGTGAATTAATAAATCAATTACCTAAACATGTATAATTGCAACATTCATGCCATGCCATAATATATAAATACACTGGAATAATCACGTCTGTTAACTACATCTTTTAAAAAGACTTCTGCAATTATTGCACTAAAGTGCAAATGTTGCAGAAGTCTTTTATTTCACAATATTATATTCTTTGATTTTATACTGAAGATTTCTTTCACTTATCTGCAAGCTCTCTGCTGTCATACGCCTGTTCCCTTGAAAATAGTCTAAGGTCTTTAATATTACAATTTTTTCGATTTCTTTTAAATTGGTTCCTATTCTAATTCTTATGTCACTATTATCATAACTTTCATCATTATTAGCATAATATCGCTCAGGCAAGCTCTCTTTTGAAATGATTTTATTATCAGATAATGCTACTAACATTTCAACTAAATTCTCAAGTTCTCTTACATTTCCAGGGAATTTATATTCCTCTAGAGTTTCTATAACATCTTTACTAAATCCCACAACTTCTTTATGTAATTTGTTATTATACTTATTTAAAAAATAATTGAGTAAAATAGGGATATCTCCTTTACGCTCTCTCAAAGGTGGCACTTCTAAATTAATCACATTCAATCTATAAAATAAATCTTCTCTAAATTTACCGCTTTTAACCTCCGCTTCTAAATCCTTATTAGTGGCAGCAACAATTCTTACATCAATTTTAACTGGTCTATTGCTGCCTAGGGGTGTGACCTCCATATCCTCAACAATTCTCAATATCTTTGCTTGAAGCTGTAAATCCATTTCCGCTATTTCATCTAGAAATAAAGTTCCATTATTAGCTAGCTGAATTTTACCTATTTTTTTCTTATCAGCTCCCGTAAAAGTTCCTTTTTCATATCCAAATAATTCACTTTCAAGAAGGTTCTCTGGAATAGCTGCACAATTTACCACTATAAAATTTTCATCCTTCCTATTTCCTTGAAAATGTAATGCTTTAGCAATTAAGTCCTTTCCAGTACCACTTTCACCAGTTATCAATACTGTGGAATCAATATCTATCACTTTCTCAACTCTGTTAAGAAATAACCTTAACTTATCAGAATTTCCTACAATTTCTTTGAAGCTATATCTTTCATGCAATATCTTTTTAAGATTCGTTAGCGAGTAATTTAAGTTTTTGTACTCTATAGCTTTTTCCACATATAAATATAGTTCTTCCATGTCTATAGGTTTTGTAATATAATGAAAGGCTCCTTCCTTCATGGCATTAATGGAAGATTTAATACTGCCGTAAGCTGTCACCACAATAACTTGAACATTTCTTAGCTTACTCTTTATATCTTTTAAAACTGTTATTCCATCTATCTTACCTATTTTTAAATCCAATAAAACTACATCTATATTTTCGCTATATAATATTTCCATAACTTGGTTAGCATCTTGAGTAGTAAATACTTCATAATTGTCCTCAAGTGCAAATTTCAAAGAATCACAAATATTTTTTTCATCATCAGCAATCAATATTTTTTCCATATTAATTCTCCTATTATTATGATTTCATGAAAATCAATTCTACCTTTGTCCACTCTCCATATTTACTGTCAATATTAATATTTGTATTATTCTCTTTTGCATATTGATAACATATTGCTAATCCTAGTCCAGTACCATTATCTTTTGTAGTAAAAAAAGGATCGAATATGTTATTAAAATCATCATCGGCAATACCCCTGCCATTATCCAATATACTTAAAATTATTTCTTCTTGTGTATCCTCCATATCGATTCTGATTACACCATCACCTTTAATAGCATCAATACTATTGCGAAGAATGTTTATTATTATTTGCTTGATTTGTTGCATATCAGCATATAAAAATTTTTGTGATTTATCCAAATAATTAATGTCTATCCCTTTGCTCTCTATTTCAGATGCAAAAATATTGATGATTTGGTTAACCAGCTGTACTATATCAAAATTTTCTTTTTTTAATTTTTTTGGTTTAGAATAATCTATTAAGTCAGTCAGCAATCCATTTAATCGTTCAATTTCAGTTGGGATCTCAGTCGTAATCTTTTTTCTAAACTCTACATTATCATATTTTATAGGCAATAAATCAATATATGCTTTTATAGATGTAAGTGGATTTCTTATCTCATGAGACATTCTTGATATTAGAGTGCCCAAAGAATTCATTTTATCATTTTCAGCAAGTCTTTTTCTTAGCATGCTGATTTCCGTTATATCATTAAATGTAATTACAGCTCCAATATTTTCATTGTTTAAATCAAATAATGGTTTTAGTATATAGGATAATATATTTTCCTTATTATCCTTATAATATCTCTTTTCCTGAAAGCTAAATTGTTTTTCAAATTTTAGACACTCCCTTAAATGATCGACATTAATATAATTTTCTAATCCAACTTCATCATACCTCATACCAATAAATTCTTCACTGTTAATATTCAACAAATTTTCACAGCTTTTGTTTAGAGTTGTAATGACTCCATTCTTATCAAAGGTTATAAGACCATTTCCAATACCATTTAAAATCTGTTCTTTATATTTGTCACTCTCTTTTATAATCTGCTGATTTTGCTTTAATTCATCATTTACTATTTTAAGGTCAACAGTCCTCATTTCCACTTCTTTCTTTAAAATACTATTAATTCTAATAAAGAAAAGATTTATTAAAATTGCTATAAAAATAATAAGTGATAATGCATAAAGTATGTTCAATAAGTCCTTCCAAGCTGGTTTTATTTCTTTTCCAAACCATTTTTCATATATATTATAGTATGTACCTTTCTTTTTTAAGTTTTCTAATCCTTGATTGAAATCGTTTATTACTTCTTTATTGCCTTTTTTAAATGCCATCCCATAAGATGTAAAACTTATGTCATTTCCTACAATTTTTATTGAATCAATACTTCTATTTTTCTGAAGTATATATAATCCTGTAAGCTTATTTCCTACAACAGCATCAACTTCATTTTTAATAAGCTTTTCAAAGGCAATATCTAAATCTGAAAAAAAGACTACTTCTATTTCTCCTCGATCTGCTAATGCATATGCAGCAAAGTCACTTCTCTGCACAGCAACCCTGCGTTCCTTTAAGCTATCTACTCCTAATATTTGAGATTCATCTTTTCTAACAAAGCAAACTAGAGAGTTTTTTAAATACTCATTAGAAAAATCATACATAGCTAGTCTAGTATCATTATAATTCATGCCCTGTATTGCATCGATACTTCCATCTTGTAGTGAAACATGAGCATCCACCCAGTCCATTGGAACTAGTTTTATTTCCACTCCCATTTCTAATGCTAAAGCCTTCATTAGATCCACATTAAATCCTCTATACTCACCATCGCTATCTAAATATTCAAAAGGAGGATAATTCTTCTCTCCTCCAATTGTTATAATTTTTTCAGTATCAATACAGTATGAATTTGAAGTAATAAATAATAATATTATTAATAATGAGGCAATTCTAATTAATCTGTCTCTCACTAGGGTATCCACCTTTATATAAAGTTAATTTATACTCAATTCAATAATAGTTATAATAATCTATGGATTTATTATAACAAATTTCGACACTCTGCTCCAGTAAAAGGATATAGTTATACATGAAAAAACTGCCTCCTACAGGCAGTTTTTTCATTATAATTGCAAGAATCAATTAGGTTAACAATTTAAACTCTTCATCATCTCCAAGTTAGTTTTTCTAATTCAATATGACTACGATACCACTCATCATTTTCTAAAAGTAATTCTGGTGAACCTGAGTTTTTAACTCTTCCATTTTCTAAAATAACTACGGTATCACAAGAAATCATAGAAAGTAATCGATGAGATATTGATAAAATAGTACGTGTATCACTAACCTTTTGTAATATAGATATTATTTTTTCTTCAGTAATTGCATCTAGATTTGCAGTTATTTCATCAAGGAGTAATATAGGTGGATTAGTGACTATAGCCCTTGCAATAGCCAGTAATTGTTTCTGCCCTTGTGAAAAAAGATTGTTATCCATTTTTGTATCATATCCATTTTCTAGAGATAATATATAATCACTTAGTCCTACAAAATCTATAGCATCTTCAATCTGTTCTCTAATAATACTCTTATCTTGTAAACTAACTTGATCTGCTATTGTACCTTTTATAGTATGAAAGCTTTGATCCACATACCCAAATATTTTCCTTTTTTCAGTATTAGGAATGCTATATACATCAACTTCATTTATTTTTATGCTGCCATTAGTGGGTTTAAGAAGTCCTAATATTAGCTTAAATAATGTAGATTTTCCAACTCCTGTCCTGCCTACAAAAGTCACCTTTTCCTGTGGCTGAAATTCAAGGTTTATATTTTGTAAAATGTCTCTTTCTTCTTCATAGTAAAAGCTAAGATCATTAAAGGATATTCTTACTTCTTCCCTATTTGATATAATTGATTCGGCAGAAAGTTCACTGTCCTTATAATCATCTTCTGGCTCATTATAAAATTCATTAACCCTATATATTCCTGATATAGCCCCTTGAATACTTTGAAGCTCCATACCTAAATCTTGAATAGGACTAAAGAGATTGGAAATCAATTCAATGGAAGCAGCAACCATACCTAAAGATATACCTAAATACCCCAATTCTTTAGATGATAATATCACAACAACAGCAATTATTATGGCACGAATAATCATAATAATTGGTGAAAATATTGAGTCATAGAAATTAACCTTTTCCATTGTCTTATAGTTATCTATCAGATAGGTTTTATAATTTTCTTCCATATAACTTTCCTTGCTAAAGGATTTTATCATCTCTATATTTTTTAAGCTTTCAGAAATATGATTATTTACCTTTCCTACCAACACACGATTTTTTATCTGTGCCTCTAACATACGTTTTTGAAATATTCTTATGATAATAAATATAATAGGTAACAAAATCAAAGTAATTATCCCAAGCCTCACGCTAAAGAACCAGATAGACCCTAAGATACCAATAATTTTAAATGAGTCAACTATCATACTAACTATGCCAGATGTAAATAGAGAACTAATTGCATCAACGTCATTAGTAAAACGGGAAACTACAGTACCAGATCCATTATAAGAAAAAAATATAGCATTTATTTTCTCAAGTTTTCCCATCATCTCCATACGAATTTCCTTGGTGATTTTTTGACCTAGAATAGTTAAAATGGCTTCTTTCACAAAATCAAATATCCCAATAAACATTAGAATACCAAGATACCAAACAGCTAAAGATAGTAGCCCTGCAATATTTCTAGGCACAAGGTTTTGGTCAATTATCTTTCTTAAAATCTGTGGAGGAAGTAATGATGTAATAACTATTCCTACGATTATAACTACAAGTAATGCAACGGATATAACATTTTCTTTGATTACATGCTTAATAGATTTCTTTACTAAATTATTTTTCATCAATACCACCTCCACTGCTTTGTAAATCATATATAGATTTATATAATGTAGAACTTTCCATCAACTCATTATGTGTACCATAGTTCACACTTTTATCATCATTAATCAATAAAATTTTATTTATTTTATCAAAAATACTCAATCTGTGGGAAATCAAAATGATTATACTCTCTTTATAGTTCTTTCTTAAATTTTCAATTATCTTCTCTTCAGTTTTCATGTCTACTGCAGAAAAAGGGTCATCTAAGATAATTATTTTATTTTTCCTTACCAAAGTTCTAGCAAGGGCTATTCTTGATTGTTGTCCGCCACTTAGTCGAATTCCATTGTTACCAACTATAGTAGATTCTCCCTCTGGCATAGCTTTTAAATCATCTTCGAAGCAAATATCTCTTAAAACAGAGTTAATTTTTAAATCTTCCCCAAGAGTAATATTATTGTAAATAGTATCTGAAAGCAATTGAGGTTTATGTCCTAAGTAAGAAATCATCTGACTACGTTCATATTCAGAATAAGATTTAAGTTCTTTCCCATCTACTTTTATACTTCCAAGATAAGGATATTGTCCCAATAGCGCTATTCCCAATGTAGTTTTACCACATGCTATAGGCCCTGTTACACCGATAATTTCTCCTTCTTTAGCTTCAAAGTTGATATCTTCGATAATATTATCTTTTCCAATAGAATAGGTAAAACTAAGGCTATCAACAATAAGACTTGTTTTGTCCTCTTTAATGTTGGTAGTAGTATCTTTTGTCTGGTATTCAGAAAGATAGGGTTTAATTCTTTTCCATGATACCTGTGATTTCTGTACAGAATTAAATAGCTTTGCTGCCTTACTTGCCTTAACTGCCATTGCAGTAAAAATAGATATATAGGCGGAAAAGATTCCTACAGTCCAATTACCTTCAATTGTTTTAGTACCACCTAGATAGATTACAAGAATAATCCCTAGCATGGCAATAACATTATAAATTGGCTGCATAGAATTCTCTAAAATATGAGCTTTAATTGCCTTATTCTGCAAATCCTCCAGTTCAATATTGTATTTCTCCCGATTTCGCTTTTCAATACCATTCACACGATAAAGAATAGCGTTTTCAATAGTACCATAGGTAAGATCAGCAACCTCACTACTTTTGGTTCGAAATGCAATGGAATATTTATAGATAATTACTTTAAGTTTTTCGGCTAAAATCATAGCAACTGGAATAAAAATAGATGCTAAAATCGTTATTTTTACATCGTATACGAGCATTGAAATAAAATAGGATAGCATAAGTACACCTGTGTCAAATACCTCTGTAGTAAATTTACGCATACCTTCTACACATAATTCTACATCTGAAATAGCTCGTGTCATTAAGTTTCCAGCACTTTCATCATCTAGCTGGATAATGCTTTTATTCATAATATTATTGTATATCATAAAACGCATTGTAGCACTGGTATTATTAGCAAAGCGTCTGATGTAGAGACGTTTGAAATAGCGCATTAATTGAATTGTAACAATAATAGCAATAAACTTAATTCCTAGAACTATTAAAGTAGATAGGCTATCCCCTCTTAAAATAGAGTCTATTAATTTTCCTTGATAAATAGGCCCTAGAACAGTTCCTCCATTGAAAACTAGTCCAAAAAACACAATCAATGCTACAGTAAACTTTTCATTTTTCCAATAGCTAATTATCTTATTTGGATTCTTAATTGGTTTTACTTTAATATCTTTCATGGCAGTTTCCATCTCTTTTCTTCCAAAATCTCATTATCTATATTCTAAACATTTTATCATCATATGTCTATTTGCTTTTATTTTTGTATTTTCTTAAAATAAAAAAGACCAAAAGTAGAACTTTCCTATTCCTTATAAAAAAGTCACCTTAAAGTATCTATTAAGGAATACTCTATAGGTGACTTCTATTAATCTTATTAAAATTAAATCATAATGATTATATATTCAGAAAATCAAATACTGTTTGAACAAATAAGGCAGTTCCAATATGCAAAACATCTTCTGCTATATTAAATTTTGGATTATGGGATGAGATAAAGTTCCCCTCTGAGTCATATTCGCTTGAAGCTAAGAAGAAGAAAATGCCAGGAACTTCTTGTAAGAAAAATGCCATGTCTTCTCCACCCATAATAGGTCTTTCCATTTCTATTATGTTTTCACTTCCAACTATCTTTTGAGCAGATTTTATAAACTTTTCTGTAATTTCTTTTGAGTTTATAAGTGGTGGATATCCAAATTCATATTCATATTCGCAGTCACCCCTCATTGCCTTAGCAATACCTGTAGATATTTCTCCAATCCTCTTTGCTGCTTGTTCCCTTAATTCTTGATCTACAAATCTGGCGGTCCCCTCCATTTCTATAAATTCAGGTATTATATTAAAAGCCGTCCCTCCGTTTATCTTTCCAACAGTAATTATTGCAGGCTCTGGGCCACTTTTTTCTCTACTTACAATACATTGTAAGGCTCCTATAACTTGTGCTGATATAGTCACGGGGTCAACTCCTAGCTCTGGATATGCACCATGAGCCCCTATTCCCTTTATTTTTAAATAGAATTTATCTAAACAAGTCATGGTTTTACCATAATTAACTATTACTTTTCCGTCTGGAACACCTTTGGAAGGTGCTCCTATATGAAGGCCTACTATATTGTCTACCTTAGGACTTTCTAAAGCACCTTCTTCTATCATATGTTTGGCTCCAGCAAATCCTTCTTCACCCGGCTGAAATAATAGTTTTACAGTTCCTTTTAATAAATGTTCATTATCCTTTAATATCTTAGCTGCACCTAATAACATTGCTGTATGGGAATCATGGCCACAGGCATGCATATTCCCATTCTTCGACGAATAAGGCACACTGGTCTCTTCTTTTATTGGAAGTGCATCCATATCAGCTCTTAATGCTATTGTCTTTCCTTGATTCTTCTCTCCAATCAACGCTACTATAGCTGAACCATTAACAAGTGTTTTATACTCTATTCCCATCTCTTTAAGTCTCATCTGAACATAGTCTGATGTTTGAGGTAAATCTAGTCCAATTTCAGGTATTTGATGCAAATTCCTTCTCCATTTAATTATATCTTTCTCAATTTCTTTTGCACATTCTTTAAAATTCACAACATATTCCTCCTCTGATAATATTACCTAAACAATAAATAATATAAAAGCTTTATAGTCTTGTCCCCTATATGATAGTTGCTTCTCACATTTCAGAATTATTTATTTTAACTTCTATCATTACAATAATCTATCCTACTGATTTGAGCTTTGTTTTTTGTAATCAATTATAGCAACAAATGCAGTTACAAAAACACATAATGGTACTGCCAGCCATGCTGGAACTAGCTGTGTCATGTTGATAATTATCCCAACTGCTAGTCCAACAACAGCGCATTTGTAAAATTTAAGAGCAAACATCGTTAATAAAGCCCCCATAATAGCAGGAAAAACAAATCCAAAAGCTGTTATTACATATTCAGGTAACGCTCCAATTATAGCATTACCTGCAAAAGCACCTATAGTAACTATAATCAAGTTTGTTATTATTGATCCTGCTATACTTATAGTTGAAACCAGTTCAGCTTCTTGGCTTCCAGCATCAACCCCTAGAGCGTCCTGGGCAACTGCTGATGCAGGAACTCTCACATTCGCTATATTTCCAGATAAGAATGACATATAAGTACCAGATAATCCTAATATAGGAAAATAGGAAATTGGCTCAACTATATAGAAGGCTCCATACATTGAGGCGATTAAGAACCATCCTGTTAAAATAGTTTTTACAGAAGGTATTGCTCCATATCTTATCCATAGATATATTGCTGGTAAAAAACATAAAACCACAGCAGTTAATATTGTCCATCTTCCAGTTGAAATTATCTTTTTAGTAAACGTTTCTTCATATGAACGATTTTCCATAGATTTCACTCCTTAGTATTATTTAAATAATGCTGCAACGAACATGGCAACAAACATGGCTATTCCTAGATTCCATTCTTTTAAGGCTTTCACTTTCTCTGAAAGTTTCACCATCACCATCATAACTATAGTAGCTACTAATACCGCTATAAGGTTTGTAGACACAAGATTACCTTTACTTATAATTTGCCCTGAAACAATAAAAGATGAAGCCCCTATAATAGCACCTGTCCCTATTTGACCTACAAGCTTAGCATCTCCACCTGTTACCTTCTCTTTTACAATATCTAACTTATCTGCAAACAAAGCTACAACTAATAACCATCCTATACCATTTAATGTCATAGTCCAAACAGATGACGCAAATGCTGTCAAATCATATTGACTAGACCCAAATTCAACTCCCATTGCCTGTGCACCCATTGCAGCTCCTGCAAGCTCTGCTGGCGCTGATCCTATGATTGATAGCCTCAGCCAAGTAATAGGTGCTCCAACTACCGCCATCATTCCAAGCATTACTACAAGCACAGCTAATGAAGGTCCTATTGCTGCAATAGCTCCAATCCTAAATGCTTTAACACCATCTTCACGCTTCAAGTTAATTGTTTTCCCTGCTTCAAAGGCTTTCTTGGTAAATATAATTGCCTGTACACCTACTATTAAAACAACAGGCAGACACATAACCCACAAAATTGGATCATTAGCTACTTCTAAATACTCTCTCACGTCTTCTTCCTCCATTTTTTAAATTTTATAATCAATATAAGTCATTGTGATATTTATCACATTTTTTATTATAATATATAAAGCAAACAGATTTTTTGTTAATATTTCCAAAATTCTTTTAATTTTTGTGAATTTTTCTAAATGATTATAGATTTATATAATAAATAAAAGCACAGTTTAGAATCTGTGCTTTCTCTAAATAAATATTTAATTAAACAATTTTAAGAATTTCAAAACTATCTCTATCTTTAACCTTTCAACAGAGTCTTCACTATCCATATCTATTAGATTCTTAATTTTATTTATTCTATATCTTACTGTATTATTATGAACAAAGAGCTTTTCAGCCGTTAAAGAGTAGTTCTGATTACATTCTAAAAAGCTTTTCAAAGTAATTATCAGTTCTTGACCATCTTCCTCTAATGTTAAAGGTTTTATATATTCGTTATATATACTCATATTTTCCTTTTTGAATTCTTCTATGTTAATAAATTTGAAAGGTCCTAGATTATCATAAAGAACCACTTTAGATTCAGGGTAAATATATCTTGATATATCAATAGTCTTGGAACTCTCAGTATAACTATTTTTCACATTCTTTATATCTACAAAGCCTCTAGAAACTCCTGCTACAAACTTTCCTTTTATTACTTCATTTTCAAAGCATTTAATAAGTTGACTTATACTTATTTTTATAAATTCATTTGTTTTATGTATATCCTTATCTTTCTTATAGAGCATAACTATTTCATCTTTACCTGCTAATCCAAAGATTATTTCATCTCTTTGAAAAATATTATATATGCATCTAGATATTTTTTCTCTATGATCATATAAACTTATTTCATGGCTAAACTGCTTTATGCTTATACACAAATATAGCCCCTCAGTATCTAGAACCTTTCTTATTATCTGAGTTTCATTCTGAAAGTTACTCTCTATTATTTGTCGAATCAATTCATCTTGAAATTTATCCTTAAAAGAATTTTCAAAATATATACTTCCATATTCATGTAGTAGAAGGACAAAGCTCAACCTTATTGTATATAGGTCATAGTAATCACTTTTCTCTTGATTTTCCCAAACTACAAGATAGGCAAGAACTATATTATCTATTTCTATTGGGAGAACTATCCGTAAGCTATCTTCCTTATTCTCAAGATTTTCTATTCTAAACATATGAAATTTTTCAGATAAGCTTTCCTTTTCATGTTTGCAATCTGGATTCCATATGAATTCATAATCACTTAATTTAGTATTTTTAATACTTTTATTAAATGTTGAATATATCTTGTTTTTGCAAAAATCATATACTTCCACTGGCTTTCCTATATTATTATATAATCCTTCTATTATCTCCTTTATTTTTCTATCATGATCTTTATTCCCATATACCTGAATAAAACTAGTTAATTTTTCTATATATCTATCTATAGCTATTTCATTAATGGCATTTCCTATTTCTATCCATGCAGAATCTTTAGGTAAGTCAATAAGAGGAAACTTTAACTCATCGCATAGCTCTACAATTTCTTTAGGAATCTCATCTAAATATCTGCCGACCTTTATGCCTAAACCTGCTGCATTAGCCTCATTTGCCTCAATTATTACTTCTTTGAAATACTCTATATTACCCTTAAATAAATATCCTGTAGAGAGCATCAGCTCTTTTCCCCTAGCCCATTGTCCACCAGTAGGCGCATCCTGAGATGAAATACCTTGAACTATTCTATCAAGCCCTTCTTTTCCTGCCAATACTCTAGCTTCTGAGAAAAAATCCGATGCCAATATTTCCCTTAAACTTACTCCCATTTAAATGATCATCCCTTCCAGTACATTAAATCCATAGTATTATAATTCCTTTTCTTTTAAATTATTATCTATATTCTAATCATTTTGCCTTAAGATGTCTATTTACTTTTATTTATTCCCCCAATTCTTTACCTAAACTTAACTTAATGTTAAAAGAGACTTTATATTTCTATTGTATAATTAAAGCACAATATAAATATAGGAGGCGAAATAATGAAAGGATTAAATTTATGTATTGATATTGATGGGACTATTACCGAGGCTTACGATTGGATTCCTAGGGTAAATGACTATTTCAATACTAACATCAAACCTAAGGATGTAACAGTATACGAAATACATCGGGTTTTAGGAGTAGATAGGGCAGCTTATGAGTTATTTTATGCTTTATACGGCGAAGCATTACATCAAGAAGCTAGAATTAGAAAGGGTGCCAAAAAAGTTCTTAGCAATTTGTATAGACAGCATCAAATTCATTTCGTTACTGCAAGAGAAGAAAGAATGAAAAATGTGACTTATTTATGGTTTTCCCATCATAAAATATCAATGGATTCACTAACTCTATTAGGTTCCCACAATAAAGTTGGCACTGCAAAGGATTTAAGTTGTGATATCTTTATAGAAGATCGATATGAAAATGCTATGCAGTTGGCTGATTCTGGATTTGAAGTGCTCCTTATGGACTGCAACTACAACAAAGGACCCTTGCCATCGAATATCACACGTGTAACAAATTGGTTTGAAATAGAGGACATAATAGAAAACCGTGCAGAAAAACAACTTAATGATTTTAGAATTGCATAATAATTTTAGATTATATTAAGTATAATTAAATATAATATTTTAGAGGAGGATTTTTTATGCTAAATGGTTCAAAGGTAAGAGAACTAAGAAACAGCAAAGGATATACTACATTGGATATAGCAAAATTTACTCATATCTCTAAATCTTATATTGAAGAATTAGAGCGAGGAACAAAGAAAAATCCCGCTTTTAACAAAGTAGTTTTATTGGCAGAAGTTTTAGGCGTTAAAGTAGATGATCTAGTCTTGAGAATGTAAGCTGCTTATATTTATTTTTATTAATTGAAAAATACCCCTTAATAAAATCAAGGGGCAATGTTTTTTCATGATAATAATTTCTCTCCGCTTAAGCTAACACCTATTGCTCCAAGAGGTGCTGTGAGAACAATGGCTAAAACTGCTATGGATAAAATCAAATCTCCTGACTCTACTCCTAGAGACAATGGAATAGCTCCTATGGCTGCTTGAACTGTTGCCTTTGGTATATATGCTATAATACAAAATATCTTTTCCTTCATATTTAGATTAGTTTTTAATAGCGATAATACTACTCCTATGCTTCTAGCAAATAATCCTATAACAATTAATAACATACCTTTAAAACCTGTATCAAGTGCTAACCAAATATTTACCTGGGCACCTACCAATACAAATAATAATATCTCTGCAAAAACCCAGATTTTATTAAGCTTAACAGCAATTCTTTTTCCTATATGAGGCATAGATTCAAATATAATAAATCCAATTGTCATAACACCTAATAGCCCTGCAATTTCTATCTTAGACTTAACTAAATCCTCAAAAGCTGTAAGAAGAATTCCCGCACCAATAATATATAATACCTTTTTCGTATCTCTGATAGAATATCTTTTAAATATCTTAACTAAAAATATTCCTATAACTACCCCAGCCAATATTCCTAAAATAATAGATATTGGAATACTTAAAATCCGCATACCTATATTAATCTTTGAACCACTATATATTCCTAAAAATGTAGAAAAAATTGTAATAGCAAAAACATCATCAATTGAAGCTCCAGCCAGTATTAGAGTGGGTATCCCTTTTTCTCCTCCAAGTCCTCTTTCCATGAAATTAAGCATTGCAGGCACGATGACTGCTGGAGATACTGCTGCAATTATAAATCCAAGCATGCCTCCTTGTACGAAATTGAATTGAAATATCTTCATAGCTGCATAAGCTATTGCTAAACCTTCAAATAATCCCGGTATACAACTTAACCTTATGGCAGGAGCACCAACCTTTTTTAAATCTTCCTTGCTAATTCCAAATCCCCCTCTAAGTAGTATTATAATTAACGCAAGCTTTCTAAAATCAGCTGAAACTTTTATAATGTCTTCACTAAGCCAATTAAGCCCATATGGTCCTATAATAACACCTGCAATAATCATACCTAATAGTCCTGGCAATTTTATCCTCGTGAACACTGCATTTGCTAGAAGTCCTAATATTATTATGATTCCTAAACTCGTTGCCATGTTATCAATCCTCCTAAAATTAGACATAAAAAAACCTACAGATATCCCATATCTGTAGGAGTTATTAGCATATAGCAGTTAAGGTCAACCCCATGACCTATTTTTTATTATATCATTTCTTATATATGTTTACAACCTATTTATACCCTATTTACTTATCCTAAATATCCTGAAAATTATAATATAAATATAATAGCCCAATATCATTAGATTTATATATTTATTATAAATTCATTCTTACTCAACATATTACAAATTCTAATAATATCTTCTTGTGAAAATGTTTTTTGAAACTTTTTCTTAACTTTTTTGAAATAAGAAAATCTAACAATAGAATGGGATTCTATTCTCTTTATATATTCTTTACTGAATCTACTTTTATTCTTAGATATAGCTTCAAATATCATAATGTGAGAACAATCCTGAATTACTCTTTTTAATTTCTTTGCTTTTTCAGAGGTAAAAGTAGTTTCATTATTAAAGAAAGTATCAATAAAATTTAGCAGCTTATTTATCAGTCTATCTAATTTATACTTATCCGCTATTTGAGAGAATATGGTCATATGTTTATTATTATAATCTTCCCTTATATCCTGTAGATCATCTATTATCTGAAGAAATACTCCATAACCAAACATAAACTCTGCTTCAACTCTATCTAATATTCCTCTAACTAAATACCCATCAGCTAATACAGATGTACCTCCCTTTTCAAAGGTAATCCCTATTATATTCTTTTCAAAAGGTAATGTTTTTTCCCTTTGCTGTATGAGACTTTGTTCTTGGGCTGTATGAATACCTAGAAGGCTTTCAAAGACTTCAGAATAAGTATTCCTTTGAAACTCATATTCTATCTTTTTTACAAGATTGTAAATATGTTGTTCCATATTATTTAAAGGAGCACTATCTTTTCCTAATAACCAATCTCTAAACCTTTTATTAAACTCTACCTTTTCTCCAACTGAAATATTAGCATCATCTAAATAATTATCGCTATATGGATATAACATGCTATAAGCGAATATGGAAGGTGTTAGCTTTACTTCCATATTATATAATATTTGTATACTATTCATAATCCAAACATTTCTAATAGCTTGAAATATATCATAAACCTCCATTTGAGAATCAAATTTCTTTACCTCGTCTATAAATTCTCTAGTAATATTTCCATACCCATTATCAATAAAAAAATCTATAATGCTTTCTTCATAATTTGATATCTGTATCTCCATTTCCTTTATCAGTTCAAATACTTCTTTTCTTAAATCTTCCTCTTCATTCTCATTCTTCGGTATTTTCTTTAATGTTCTAAACAGTTCTTTTCTAAACAATTCTATTTTTTTCTCATTCTTAATTTTTTCAGCAAAGGAGATCTTTTCAGTCGGCATATGTAGTTCAGGCTTTGTTTCCCACCATATAGAAAGATACTTATCTGTTAATTCCTTTATCACTCCATCACCGTCCCTCTCATAATAGTAGATTAATTATACTATATTAGATAGCTTGGGGAAAGTGTAAGAAATTAAAATACTGCCAGTGGCAGTATTTTAATTTCTTTCTTGCAATCTATGTGAGCAATTAGGACAATATTTCCAATCTCTTTTTATTTCCATACTACAATTTGTACATTTTAGAATTCCCATACTAAATTGTTTTCTCATAACTAGATATACTATTAATCCTACAAAATTAGGCACGTATGCTGCTGTTGCCATCCATAAATAAGGATCCATTCCCCTAGATTTGGCATCTTTATATACATATCTACATATAGCTATGATTACAATTGCTAGAACTACAAGAATTAATAAAAATAAAGAGAGAACTCTAGCATGTATTTCCTGTGAATGACCTAATTTCAAGACAATTAAAGTTAGGGGAAATATTCCAAAACCTATCCACAGTGCTGTAATAAACCAGAATAAATTTTTACTTTTCATAATTAATCTCTCCTTCCTTATTGTTTCTCAACACAATGATTACTCCAAGTGACGATATGCAACCTATCAAGTGTATTATACATAACAATGAAACTGTAGCTTCGAGTCCAATATATTTACTCCCTACAACAGTAATTCCTAAAATGGCTATTATATACGATATAATTGATAGTAATATTAAATAATAAATATTCTTATTTTTTATAAATGCAATTGTATCATCTACTAAATTCTCTGAAGGATGAATTTCCTTCCTGCCTATTTCTAATAATATTTGTTCTAATTCTTTATCGTCCATATCCATCCTCCTCTAAGATATCTTTTAGCTTTGTCTTTGCAGTATTTATTCTAGATTTAATTGTCCCTTCGGGTACTCCTAATATCTCTGCGATTTCTTTATATGATAGTGATCTGTAATAATATAGAATTAGAGGTAGTTTATGTTTGTCTTTCAACTTACTTATTGCTTCTTGTACCCTTTTTCTTTCTTCTTCTTTGTGATATTCTTCTTCTGGTAGTCCTAATATTGAATTGGCATTGTCTAATATACGGTTTTTCTCATCAGAATCAGTAAAATCCACTATCCTATTTAACCACCGTTTTGCTTTTCTATACTTATCTCTGTAGGAATTAAGTGCGATAGTATACAGCCAGCCCTCAAAACTTTTACTTTCATCAAAGGAATCTAGATTAGAAAATACTTTTATCCAAGTATCTTGAAATAAATCGTCAGCCTCTTGTTTATTTCTAGACAGATGAAAGCAAAAAGTATATAATTTTGTTTTATTTTTATTAATTATCAAATCTATATCTTCTCTCAAGCCTTCATCCTCCTTTATATATGTATTACGCCTTAATTTAATATTAGTTCATTTTCAAATAAAAATTCTAAATATATATATTATATTCAACCTTAGATTGTTTCCTTTATAAACTATAGATAAATGATTAAAATAAGGAAACTAAAAGGAGTAAAAGAAATATATAATTTTGTTTCTTTTACTCCCTCTATGTGCCTAACCTTTGTATAATATTCTATAAATTTTCTATCTAGTATGAGTTTTTACTGAAATATACGGATTTACTTTTTAACCCCTAACTCCTTTGGACAATCACACACTATTATAGCAAAATATAATCAATAGAAATATAGTGTAGATAGTTAGGTGGTAGTTATCGTAGTTTAAATATGCTTTTATAATATATGTAAGACTTGGAATACTAGATATATAGTTGTGTTTAATATAATATTTATAGTAAACTAAGTATATAGAATAAAGTAGAATTATAGGAGTGTATATAGAACTATTGAAGACTTAAGACAACAACAAGTTAGTAGAGAAATGAATCAGAGAGCCAAATATAATAAAACAGCTAAATCTAAAGACATTATCATAATGGCTAAAGATAAGAAAATTAAAGAACTTGAAGAAGAAAATAAAAAGCTAAAAGAGCAGTTAGAAATTTTAAGGGGTAAATTATACGAAAAAATATAGTTATATAAGTTCGCAATCGTAAACAAATGTGAACTGCTGATTATTTATATTAGGTGGTGGCGGTTTGAAAAAAATACTGATACTTGTAGCGGGAATGCCAGGTGCAGGAAAAACCAGATTTGCGAATTATTTATCTGAAAAATTACGGATTTCTTTAATCTGTAAAGATAAGTTAAAAGAAATAATCTGGGATAAGGTTCATTATGATACAACTGACAGGACTGAATCAAAGATATATGCTGGATTGGCGTATAATTTATCCTTTTATTTCTGCGAAATGCTTATGAGTACAGGTCAATCAATAATTTTTGAAAGTAATTTTACAAACGCTGGTGTAGATATATTCCAACCAATGGTGCAAAAATATGGTTATAAAGTTATTACTGTCCTTTTTGACGGAGATTCCCAAGTAATTCACAGACGATTTGTTGAAAGAGATGTAACAAGCGAAAGACATCCAGGTCTTGTTTCTAATGGTTTTTTTGATGATTTTGAGGTGTTTAAAAAAGCAGCTCAAAATTGTGGCGGTTTCAAATACGGAGATGTTATGATTTATGTTGATTCAACAGATTATTCAAAGATATCTTATGATGATTTAATAGAGAAAATTTTATCACACAAATAGTGAGCGTGAACAAAATAAGCATAATCTAAAGTAAACTTAATGCACAATATTCTTCTATGGCGAATTATCTACAAAGTTATTAACATGTTATACACAATTAAATAAATTATAGACCACATAGATTATATGTAGTCTATGTATAAAGTAAGTAAAACCAATCGGTGTATAGGAATGGACACTAGATATGAATAGGAGGTTCTAAAATGAAAAGCAAAAATACAAGATATTCACAGGAATATAAAATTAAATCCTTAAAGAAGTAGAAGGAACAGGTAATGTAACCTTTAATAACAAGAAAGCATGACATTGTCCCATGCATTATAACGAGTAGATTCAAACATAAATATTATACCAAATTTATCTAAAAATAAAATAGTTCCTCTACCTATAAAAGAACCCCAAACCATAATAGAATAGTGATAATAAATGCCTTAATTATAGCAGTTATACTAATAATTTCATTATATAATATATATTTAGACAATATTTTTTCTTCTCTATAATTAAACAATAATACCAATAATGAACTTAAAACTGCTAACGAACTCATAATATTTATAAAATAACTGCTTTCAATTATTGCTATTTTCCCATTCCCTTAGACATTTTCTAGTGCCCCTTATCTAAAGGGGCACTAATATTATTTTTTAATAGTTTCAAGAACTTAATTCATTTTAAAATATTACTCCATCCAATCATCTAATACTTCACCATCTATCGAAAATTCCATATAATAAGAATCTAAAAATCTATCTTTGTAATATGCATCTAATTTTACTATAAACGTATCTTGATATCCATCTTGGTACATAAAATATGATTCAAGATAGAAAATCTTCTCCAATTTATAATTTAATTCATCAATACATATACCTCTCATTTTTTCTTCATATTCATCTTTACAGTCAACCATCCAGTTTTTATAATACATTTTTAATCCATCTATTAAATACTTTTTTAAATTAGATTGATTTCCTATCCAGTTTTCAAACTTTGTAATTATAACACTTTTAATATCCAAATTTTCTTCTAATTCTCTTAAAAAGTATTCCATAGAATATGATGATATTCCTTGACACATTTCATCATCTAAATTGATTAAATGATATGTTATTATTATTCTAAAATCATCTAAGTCTTTCACTAACTTAAAGTTAACTAGTTGTATTTCTGTATTTTTATAGTTGTTTAAAGAGTACCTTTTTATAGTCTCCTCTTCATTTAAAAATTTACTGAATTTTTCTATTGTATAATTATCTAAGTTATTATTTTTAATTAAAGTTGATAATTCTGGCATATACATAATTTAACCCCCTATACTTTCCACACTACGAATAGTTAAACATAATTTTCATACATTCTAAAGAGGCTTTTCTTTGTCGTTATATTCCTTTTCAACTTCATCTATTTTCTTATGGCAAAGTTCTCCCCAAATACTAAGTAATTTTTTTGTTCTTTCATCTATCTCCTCTTCAAAATAAATTCCTTCAGGAAAACCTACATCACAATTCATATATCCATATTTATTTGTATATGCTAAGGTAAATGGAACTGTACACATTAAAATATGTGAACATAGGTTTTCTAAACAATAATTTCCTGGTTTTCCTCTACCATATTTACAAAAGGAAGGAACTTCAATTTCATCATCCCCCATAATCCCACAATTTAATTCAAATAAACCAATTCTACACCAGCTATCCTCTTTTTTCCAAACTCTACCAGTCTCATCAATTACATTACCATCTTCATCAATATAATGCCCATATTCATCAAATCTTTTATT
>NZ_JAHLOH010000051.1:0-46828 GCF_018917285.1 Tissierella carlieri
AGAAGCTTGGATGGATGAGTCCTGTAGAATACAGACTTAGCCTTTCGGCTGCATAAAAAATAGCGTAGCAGTTCACAAAACTACTACGCTACAAAGTCTAACTTATTGGGGTCACATCAGAATACGCTATTCTTTTAATAATGAATTTGAACATAAATAAATCTACCTCTCTCATAATTTTTAATAATGAAAATTAAATTGGTTATTATAATACCTTTTATTCACCTCCATCTATCTTATTTATATAGCAATCTTCATGCCATTTTTTCACTTTAATAAAGTGTAGTGATATCAATGTATTTATAAATCCAAATAAAAAACAACTAAGAGAAAGTATTAAATTTAATACTTTCTCTTAGTTGTTTTAAAATTAGTATGAAATTTCAGACTAAATTCGACATTATAATAGAATTTAATTCTTTGGATCTATTTCATATTTTTTTAATTTGCTGTAAAGTGTTTGTTTTGGTATCTTAAGATTTCTTGCTGCCTGAGCATAGTTATTACCTGCTTCGTCAAGCGCTAATTTAATAATACTTTTCTCATATTCTTCTACTGCCATTTTAAGTCCTATATCCTTCGATATTTTATGTTCAAAATGTTCTACTTCCACATTTTTTATATAAGGTCCATTATAAGTTTGGAGATCTTCTAATCTAATATACTCACCCTCGGCAAAATTCATAGAACTCTCAATGGTATTCTGTAACTCTCTTACATTTCCTGGCCAATCATTATTTGAAAAATATTCCATTACATGCTTATCCACTGATTTAACGGATTTATTCATTTTATCATTACAAATCTTAATAAAGTGTTCAACTAAAATCGGAATATCTTCTTTTCTATCCCTAAGAGGTGGTATATTTAAATTTATTACATTTAATCTATAGTACAAATCCTCTCTAAGTTTATTTTCCTTTACAAGTTTTTTAGCCTCTTCATTAGAAGCCACAACTAATCTAACATCTACAACAGTAGTTTTTGTACTTCCTACTCTCCTTATCATACCATCCTCAATCACACGTAGCAGCTTTGACTGCAGTCCTAATTCCATAGAGTTTAATTCGTCTAAGAACAATGTACCTCCATCAGCTAGCTCAAATAGTCCCTGCTTATCCTTGGCACCAGTGAAACTTCCCTGTACTGTGCCAAAAAGTATACTTTCAAGTAAGTTTTCAGGTAACGCTCCACAGTTTTGTGCAATAAAAGGCTTGTTTCTCCTATGGCTTAAATTATGTAATCCTTGTACTACTAATTCTTTCCCTGTACCTGTCTCTCCGAACACAAATACTGGTGAATTGCTATTAGCAACTTTTTGTACTTTTAACTTTAGTTCATTTATCAATTTACTTTGACCAATCATATCAGATAAATGGTATTGTGTTCCATTTTGAAAAAACTTATTAAACCCTGCATCTTTGCCATGTAATGTGCTTTGAAGCATAAGTATCTTCTCTGATAATTCAACTACATTGGTCAAATCCTTAAAGATTTCAATTGCTCCCTCAATTTTACCATCATTAATTATTGGAATTGTAGATGTAACTATTGAAACACTTTTTCCCACATAATTAATATAGTTTTGAACATGCTCAATTATAGGCATTTTACTATTAATTACTTTATGAAAAGTGCTGTTTTCTTTTTTAATGTTTGGAAATACTTGAAGAATATTTTTTCCTATTGCTTCTTTAGGATCAAATCCTGTAATGTTTCTAGATGATTCATTGAAGTATCTAATATTTAGATTTGAATCTACAACTATTATGCCTTCTTCTAAATTATTGATTATCAGCTCAATGATATTTTTATAATCCATAATATACCACCGTTCTCTATTGTTTACTTACATAATATCTATATATTACTTTACCAAATTATCCCACTATTGTCCAACAGATTTAATTATCTAGCTTTTATCTTATGACATTTAGATTTATGAAAGATAAAAAAGTAAGATATATTAAAATAATGACTAAAGTAATTATATTGCTTACTTCATTCCTTTTTACAAGATTTTCCCTTGTTTTACTAATTCCTATACCCTATAATTTAAAATATATATTTCATAAAGGGGATGATTTTATGATACTTGAGATAAAGAATATACGTAAAAGTTTTTCAGGCACTGAAGTATTACATGGCGTATCTTTTTCAATAACAAGTGGCAAAGCATTGGGATTCCTTGGTAGAAATGGTGCTGGTAAAACTACAACTATTAGAATACTTATGGGATTATTTGATGCAAATGAAGGAGAGATCCTTTTAGATGGAAAAACTTTTAATCCTACTGAACATTCAATTGGATATCTTCCCGAAGAAAGAGGCTTATATCCTAAGCAAAAGATATTAGACCAACTTATTTATTTTGGAGAATTAAGAGGATTATCTAGAAAAGAGGCTAAGGAAAATACTTTGTATTGGCTAGAAAAACTAGGTGTATTAGAATATAAAGATAAAAAGCTAGAAACTCTTTCTAAGGGTAATCAACAAAAGGTACAGATAGCAGAGACACTACTATGTAATCCAGATATAATTGTACTAGACGAACCCTTTAGTGGTCTAGATCCTGTTAACTCTCAGATACTTAAAGATGTAATTAATGAATTAATAGATGAGCAAAAATTGGTTATCTTCTCTAGCCATCAAATGACCTATGTAGAGGAATTTTGTGAAGAAATTGCTCTTATAAACAAAGGTGATATAGTTTTGACAGGAAATCTAAAATCTATAAAAAAAGAGTATGGTGCTAATAGGATAACTTTAAGTGCTGTTAATCTTAATATTGATGAATTACAAAATGTTTTATTTAATAAAGTAAAAGATATAGAAATACTTGAATCTAAAAATGATTATTTGATTATTGAATTAATCAATGGTAAAACAAAAAATGAGCTGTTAAATAACTTAATAGGACTTAATATTGATATTGAAAAGTTTTCAGTATATGAGCCAACTCTCACAGATATATTTGTACAAAAGGTAGGTGATAAGTAATGAGAGGTCTTTTGACAGTGCTTAAATTTGAATTATTTAATTTCCTAAAAAATAAGGTATTTAAGGTTTCTACTATTATCCTATGTTTATTAGTAATAATCGGGCTTACTATACCAACTATAATGGATGCTTTTGGTAAACCAATTTTCGGTGATAAAAAGAAAGAAGAAATATCTTATACTGATTCTAAAATTAAATATGGGGTTTTAATTAAGAAAGATACAATTAAATTAGATGAGTTACAATCTCAATTGCCAGATAATGAATTAATCAACGTAAAAAATGAAGATGAGTTAAGTAATTTAGTTATATCAGATAATATAACTGCAGGATTTATAGTTAACAGCCCTACAAATTATGAATATCTAGTAAAAAATACTAGTATGGATGATGGGAATAGGTTTACATTTGAAAGCGCTTTATTAAATCTATTTAGAAATAAAACTTTTTCAGAAAAAGGTATAGATTATAATGAAGTCATGGAAGTTTATAATATACCTATGGAATATGAAACTACTGTCTTAGGTAAGGATGGTATGAAAAATTATTTATATACTTATATATTAATCTTTGGATTATATTTTGTTGTACTATTCTATGGTCAGTTGACAGCTACTTCAGTAGCTAGTGAAAAGAGCAATCGTACTATGGAAATCTTAGTAACTAGCACCAGTACAAAAAATCTTATATTCGGTAAGGTAATAGCTGGCGCTTTGGCTGGAATAATACAGTTCGGTGCTTTGATTTTGGTAGCTAGTATAACTTATAAATTAAATATCCAAGCTTGGGATAATAATTTAGACTTTATCTTTAACATTCCCGGAAATGTATTGGCTACATTTTCTATCTTTGGAATATTAGGATATCTTTTCTATCTATTTATCTATGGTGTCATTGGTGCCTTAGTATCTAGAACTGAAGATGTAGGTACAAGCTCAACACCGCTTACTATAGTATTTATTGTTGCTTTCTTTATCTCTATGATGGGTCTTACAAACCCAGATATGTATGCATTAAAAGTAGCTTCATTTATTCCATTTACATCCTTTATGGCAATGTTTGTAAGGGTATCTATGGGAAATGTATCAAGTTTACAAATAGTAACTTCTCTATTGATATTAGCTGTATCAACTATCATTACTGGAATATTTGGGGCTAAGATATATAGATTGGGTACTTTAATATACGGTAATCCTATAAAAATTACAAAGGCTATTAAGATGTTAAAGGATAAATAATATAATATCTAAAAAAGGGATCTTATCAATGATAAGTTCCCTTTTTATTTTAATATTCTTTTTCTATTTTATAATCTTTTTCATCTTTTATCATAGTAGTAGCTGCATTCCCTTTTTTAAGTCCAGCATCATACGTTGTATCTATATTAACCCATTCATTGTTATCTGCCAAATATACTTGGTTCCATGCATGATATTCTTTAATATCATTCTTACGTCCCATAACTAATTTAGTAGGCACTCCTACAGATCTAAGCATTCCTGCCAATAAAGATGCATAATCATAACATATTCCTGTTTGTGATTTCAATGTTTCATCTATTTTTGGTATATAATTGGAACTTAAATTACTTGCCTTATCATTATCATAGCTTATATTAGTTATGATATAGTTGTAAATAACTTCTACCTTTTCCTTATCATTTTTAGCGTTTTTAGTTAGTTCCTTTGCCTTTTTTATGGCATCCATATCGTTATTCCAATTGATCATTTGAATAGATTGTAAATATATTTCATTTGAATCTACTGATTTTAGTGCAATAGTTTCCTTTGCAATTTGCTTGAACTTATTTCCCCCTACACTTTCTAATACCAATATAGTGTATTCACCATTTCCAAGTTGTAAAGGTATAGTATCGTTTCCTTTTAATATATAATCATAGCTTGTACTGCCTTTGCTAACTCTTACTGCTCCAACCTTGCCATTATTATTGTTGATTTTTATTACTCCACTATTTATTTGGGATTTATCAATATAATCATCAGCTGCTTGAGCTACTGCTGAGAATAGTAATAAAGTGATAACTAGTAAGAGTATAATCCTATGTTTTTTGAACATAAAAAACTCTCCTTTCGGTAACTGGCTGCCATCTTATTTCTAAGGAAGGCCCTTTAGCTTTGCGTCTCTAGCTTTCACTAGATTTGCCTTTATCGGTGGAAAGCACCAATAAATTATATTTATTTTCTATAGTTTACCATATTATTTTATTTAAGTGAATAGGAATTTTGTCCTACTTATTTGAAATTTTTATATAATTTTATATCCATTATATACCCAAATTCCATTGTTTAAAACTAATGTTTATTACGTACAAAAAGCAGAGAATATGAATATTCTCTGCCTTAGTTTGTTATGCTATCTTTTTTCTTAGAATTATTCCTACTACTATGAAGAATAATCCTGCAAGATACATTAATATTGAATTAGCTTGCCCTGTCTTTGGTAAGGTTTCTTTTTCTATCCCACCTAATGGAGCTTCTACGTCTATTTCTATCAATTCCTCTGTTCCATCTGGATGTTTTATGACAAAGCTATCTTTACCCGTAAAACCTGGATTTGGAGTATATTTCCATTTGCCATCTTTATCAAACTCAACAATTCCACCTTTAGGAGGTGTAATAACTATTGGTATTTCAGGCTCCTCTGGTTCTGTTGGCTCCGTTGGATCTGTAGGCTCTGTTGGTTCAGTAGGTTCTGTTGGTTCTGTTGGTTTTTCTGGATCTACTGGTTTCTCAGGTTCAACAGGTTTCTCTGGATCCACTGGTGGTTTTGTTGGTGGTTCTGGATCTGTTGGTTTTTCTGGGTCCGGATCCACCGGCGGTTTTGGATCTATTGGTTTTTCTGGGTCTGGGTCTACTGGTGGTATATATCTGTTAGTTATTGTTAGACCATCTTCTGATATTGATTTTCTATATCCACTTGGTACTTTAACCTCGTCTATGGTATACTCGTATTCATTTCCATCAATATCCATCCTGTCTAATTCATCCCAAGTATATTCTGTTTTTCCGTCTTCTAATTTCACTGGTACACCAAACGGTTCACCATCTTTGTATAGCTGCAATTCTATAGTCGGCTTTATCCTTGGTCCGCCAATCCACACCTTTTTGCCTGTAACTGAAGTCTTAGTATAGATGTTCATTACCTTCAGACCAGATTCTGCCTTTTTATAATCTTCTGGTTCAAAGTCATTACCATCTTTATCTACTTCTTTTACACTAAAGATATATTTATTTCCCTTTTCATCCGTCTTTGTAAGACCAGTCCAAACTACTTCTGTTGTGCCATCTAGCAATTCTTTGATTTCAGAACCTGGCACTTCTGCAGCTTCTTCACTACCTATTTGTCTATATAGCTTGAACCATATTGTTGGTCTTGGGTTTTCTCCGCCGTCCCATTTCTTAATTGCTCTAGCACTTGCATCTGTAGGACTAACATAATGATTGGTTACCTCTAGACCATTCTCTGCTTTTACATAGTTTTCAGGGGAAGAATCTTCACCTTGTTCATTCACTTCTTTAACAGAGTAAATATATTGTGTACCGTCAATATTGGTTTTGTCTAAGTTTTCCCAAGTCACCTCTGTTATACCATTTGAAAGTTCTTTGATTCCTGCACCTAGTACTTCTACTGCTTCTTCAGTACCTATTTGTCTGTATAGTTTAAACCATGTTGTTGGTCTTGGATCTGCTCCGCCGTTCCATACTTTGGTTCCTTTTACTTCTATTTTTTCTTTGGTATTTTCAAAGCTTCCTACTGCAATATTCTCTTCGTTTTTATCATATGCCTTATTTACTACTATTTCCATTTCTTCTTCTGATCTAACATATCCATTTGGTGCTACTTCTTCTCTTAAATAGTAGGTTCTAAAAGGTAGGTTTCCTATAGTTAATATACCACTTTCAGTAGTATACTCTGCATCACCAAATTGAATTCTTTTGCCATTTAAATCGTACCATAGTGTAAATGTAGCTTCACTGCTAGTTATAACTTCGTTTTCCTCTGAATCTACTTTAGTGATCCTTAATGCTCCTCTATTTGGATCCCACTCTCCACCTGCATCAGAGAATTGTCTTACTTTTAGTTTTTCAACTGGTATGGTCTTTTTCTCAATACCTGTTCCAGCAAATTCTACATTATTGAATACTTCTCCATCTGTTTTTGTTACAATAGTTTTGTATCTTAGTATCAAGATATTTTCAACGTCTTTGACAAAGTCTATGGTTAGAACTGTTTCGTCAGCATCTGTATTTACATCAAGGTTATAATCTGTACCCTTGATTAATTTAACCTCAGTTGAACCTTCTAATCTAAAGATTTCAAGGCTATCTCCTACATATACAAGTCCTGGACTCATGGTGTCAACTATCTTTGCATCTTTGATTATTGATAGACTTTCATTAACATTAACTTCCCAGTTAACTTCATCTCCTGTAAACACCTTCTTATCCTTTACACCAACTGCTCCTTTTTCTAGGAAATCGTTGTGCTTACTATAGTCAATTGTTGCAGAATAATCATAGTCCTTTCCTCCAACTTTGACTGTAGCGTTGTTAATATATTTCGCTTCTGATACATCAGGTACTGTGGTTGTAAATTCTATTACATATCTTTCTTTTACTTCGAAATCATTATTGAAGGTTAAGATAAATGTCTTATCATCAACGACAACTGTATAATTACTAGCATCCAACTTTGTTCCTGTGTTCGTAGTGGTTCCACCAGAATTTACGTCATAAACGAATACTTCTATACTATCCTCATCAATGGTTCCATCATAAGCTAAAGTATCGATAACTTTAACACCGGTTCCAAGATTTTGTTTTTGATAGTTAATATATAGCTGCCAAGCTGTCTTTCTCTCAGTACCACTAATCCAGCCATTTTTCTTTACTCCACTATCAAAATGTATTAATTGACCTTCCTTCTTACCACTATTCCAAGAATCTTGTCTAACCTTATGAGATGCATCCCTTTCTATTGAGCCGGAATTACCATTTATTGTTTCCCATGTGAATTTAGCTTTGTTTCTATAAGTTTCATCGATGTTATCATTAGGCTCTGGTGTATTACCTTCAATTTCTGCTTCTGGGTCATAGGAAGTTGTATAAGTTATCGACAAAATATTATTTAATGGTAATGCGGATTCCTTAAGCTTAATAATAAAGCCCTTGTGATAGCCATCTTCTCGAGGTTCAAGAGTATAATCTGTACCTTTAGCAAAAGTTCTTCCTCCTGTTCCCTCAACTTTAACTATTACCGAATCAGGCAACAATATTAACCCTCTACTTGGGAAGGTATCCTCTATTTCTAGTTCATTTATCGCTTCTCTTATTGGATTAACCCTAAGTTCCCAATTCATGGTCTTAGCATTATAGTCTACAGATTTAAAGCTTTTACCAAAGCTATTAGCCGGTGGATTGATTGGTACAGGATTTATCGTTCCACCTTCCCCAACACCAATCCCTGTCAATCCTGCAATATTGCTAAACCCATTTATTGTAAAATCTTCAATTTTGGTTGTATAGGTTACTGTAATCTTTTCTGTACCTATATCACCTAATTCTATCTTAACCTCTGTTTTATCCTTGTGCACTCCATCAGTGATAGGAGTTATTGTTATATTTTCGGCAGTCATACCAGCGATAGTGATATCCTCTGCTTTGATACTCAATCCTTTTGGTATATAGTCTGTTAAGACTACATTACTTAGTGGGTGTCCAGCTTCATTTACATGAACAGTCCAAGTAAGAGTTTTATTATCATAATCTACATTGGATTTACCTACTTTTTTAAGAATAGGATCTCTTACTATATCAACCTGTTTCTCTGCATTTCCTACTTTGGCTTCTCCACTATATAGTTCAGTTTTATTAGTAAATTCATTATTTTTTTGATAATCTCCACCATTTACATCTGAATAATCAATACTTGTTTTAAATCTTATTTCATACTCATCAGTTGATGCTAAATCCCCTAATTCTATTGGAAATCCTGTTGTCTCAATACTTCCATCATTTATTTTAGTACCATTTCTATAAACTTCTATAGTACCTTCTACAATCTTCAATCCTTCTGGCAAATTATCCTCAACTTTAGCATCTTTTATTTCATTGCCAGATTTATTTACATATATACGCCATTCAATTTCATCAGTATTGCCAACTCGCCAGCCATCTTTTTCTATAGGATTACTTCTTGTAAATCCACCCACTGTAGCATCTGCTGATAGTTCTTTATCATCATAACTAAAAGTTGCATCATTTGTAAAGGTGTCTTTGGAATAATCTTCAATTGTAGTGGTATACACAATCCTATAGCCTTTATATGGTGCTATATTGTTAAATCCAATACTAAATTCATTATCAATCATATTTGGTGCTACTGTGACTGAACTGCCAAGAGATTTATCTCCTTCAAGCCCTATAATTAGTTCATTTACTTTGAAATCTCTTGGTGAACCTAATCCATCTGGAATTATGTCTTTTACCGTTGCATTTGTTATCTCCTTATCACTAGTATTGATAATATCTATAGTCCATGTGATCTCCTTTGCATCATGTTTTTTATCTGGATGACCTTCTTTATCTATGCCCCTTATATCTCCGCTTGGTTTTGCTATTACCTTTAGAGTTGTATTTTTCTTATCATTGAATTCAATCTCTTGCTCTATATTTTCTTCAAATTTTTCTAGGTTAAACTCTAATCCAAGGTTTACGAAACCATTTTTAGTCTCTGCTATTTCAATGTTTTCGTTGAATATAAACCTTAGTTCACTACCAATGATAGTATACGTTCCAACAATAGTTCCCTCAACTATTATATTTTGAGGAGTTGTTATATCCATGGCTTTAAACACATCTGGTAACTGTATAGTTGCCGTATCTCCATTTTTTGCATCAAGTCCTTGTGTATCCCATTTGTATCCAAGTGTTACTATGGTATCAGGCCCTATCTCTATTATTTCACCCTCATTAATATTAGTACCATCTTTTCCACCAAGTCTGAAGAATTCAAACTCAAATATCTCTCCTAGATCATTACCCTCACTAGTCACCCCAAGTCTAGCCATTATAGTAGGTTTAACCTTCTCACTAGCACCTCCAACTTCCATAGTTCCAGTAAATTTTACTACCTTTGCTTCTTCATCCCCTACAAATAAATCTCCTAGATTATCTGTTGCAGATGCTAGCATAGCGGATGTCTTTCCTATGAAGCTAATTTCTTCATTTTCTAATATAGTAGGCTCTCGTCCCTCACTAGGTGTTTCTTCTCCATCTGAGGCTTCTTCACCTTCTACTTTTTCTTCTTGTAATTCTTCATTCTCTTTCTCTGTAAGTGTATCTTCTACTTCTGTATCATCTGTTTCTTCTGTTTCATCTTCTGGAACTGTAGATGTTTCTTCTTCCTTATCTTCTAAACCTTCATATAGATCTCGGTTGATTTTTACAGTCACTTCTCCATCTGTAGATATACTGTAACTTCCTATTACTGTTTCTTCATCATCTTCTGCTATTAAGTCAGTTTCTGGCACTTTGTTTTCCAAAGTAAAGCTACCAATATAGGTATATTCTACTACTCTATTATTAGAATCCAGAGCAAATTCCCAGTCTAATCTTGCTATGCCATCTTCACCTATTGGTCTCTCTGTCATTGAAAAAGGTCCTTTTGCTATCTCAGCATAGACTGATTGTGCTGCAGGCCCGATTATCTGTAACAACATAGCTAACGCAACCATGAGTACCACTCTTGTTTTACTTTTCTTCATATATCTTCCCCCTTTCTTTATTTTTCAACATATCATTCTTATGATATGTCATTATAAATTTCATATATATGTCAATTTTGTTGAAATTTATACCTTTTTTTGCTGTTCTAAAATATAAATACTTTATCCTACCAATTTGTTGTACCATAGCAATGCATCCATATATGCCTTAACAATTAAATAGCAGTCAATATCTAAACTTTCTGCATATAAAAGAACCTCATCCCATTCTGCTTTTTCATAAGCTATTATCATTTTATATATGATCCCAATTTCCCCATTTCCATCTATTAAAGCCGCTTTTATCACATTTGATGCTTTTACTTCATCTAGCACTTCACTAATAGGTCTTCTTAAAATAACATCTAGCAACGAGAATAATCCTAGTAAGAACATCTCCTCTGATTGTTTCTTGTATCTAGTATTGATTGCTATTAATTCAGCAAATCTAGCTCTGATGAGTGATAATCTAGTTAGTTCGTCTGGCTCATCTTCTCCTATAGTATTTACTACGACAAGATATATCCACTTTTTTATTTCTCTTTCTCCAAGTGCTACTACAGCATGTTTAACTGATTTAATCCTATATCTAAATCCAAATGCTGCAGAATTCACTAATTTTAGTAGATTGTAGGTCAATGACAAATCCATGGATACTATATTGGCAATTTTACCAAAATCTATTTCTTTTTCATTTACTTTGCTAACCAATTGCAAGCAAGTAGCTTTAATTGGCTGTATCTTTTTTGATATCACTATTTCTGGTTTACTAAAGAAAAATCCTTGGAATAAAGAGAATCCAAGTTTTTTTGCATATTCAAAATCTTCTCGGGTTTCAACCTTTTCTGCTAATAGTTCTATATTTCGCTTCTTTAAATCTCTACTAAGTCTCTTGATTTCTTCTTTATCTGATAGCAAAAAATCAATTTTTACTATATCTGCTAATTCTATTAACTCTTCATATTCTGGTTTATATATAAAATCATCTAATGCAATTTTATATCCCATTTCTTTTAGGGATTTACTATTTTCTATGACCTGCTCACTGGGTAGTACATCCTCTAGTATTTCTACCACAAGAAGGTCCTTAGAAAAAAGTGTGGCTGTTTCGTCATTTATTAAACTCTCTGTAAAATTGATAAATACTGGCTTTGCATTTGTTAAGTTTTCAATACCAAAGGTCTGAAATGTATTAAAGATTACTTCCCTAGAAGCCTCATCTCCGTCAATTCCATCAAAATTGTTTACGAGTCCACTTCTATATAAAATTTCATAAGCACTAACCTTTTGTTCAGAATCAAAAATAGGTTGTCGAGCTAAGAACACATCCATAACAGTAATGTTCACCTCCAACTATGTTTGCTTCTCTAGTATTATAAGCTCCACTCCATGTACTGGAATATATAAATTATCAGAGTATTCTCCCCCTATCTCCATATACTCTACAGATATTTTGGGATTAGCTCTCCCCTTAAGATATTGTATTTCTTCTTTTGTCAGATTTTCAGGAGCTCCCATCTTTACCCATTCGTCAAATGGAGATCCATGTTCTCTATTTAACTTATATCTCGTAACCTTATAATGTCCTGAGACCCCTATAATATTGAAACCTACCTCCTTGGGTGGCTTATCCTCATATACCAGATATCTTTCAGTATTAGTTAGTGCCGATGTATCTCCATTCATAAAAAGTTCATCAAAATATGCAAAATTATAGGCTAAAATCTGAACATCATCATCATTTTTAGTTACGATATATTCTTCACCCTGCCCTATAATCTTTTCTCCTAATTTAGATAATAGATAATAAGCAAAATAGGATGGTTTTTTCAGTCCATCTTTGTTTATCAAGCCAAAACCGCCATGAAACTGGGAAATACCAGCTTTTGTTTCCTCCATAATATCTGTAAACGTCCAATATCCAATTGAATTTACTTCGTCTATAGATTTCAAAATATTTCTAATAATAAAAACAGATTCGAAGCATGTGTCATGAATAAAATTTCTTCCATAGGATGAAGAATTCCACTCAGTTATATGAATCTCAGGTTTATAGGGCAAATATTGATTTATTTTGCTATGAACAGATTTCAATGTATCATAGGTGTGATTTTCATCAAAATAAATTCTTTTCATATCTTTCCATGATGATGTTAATTTTAATATATCTTCTCCTGCCTTAGCTCTAACCATTATATCCTGTACCATTTGCTTAGATGAAAAATCTTCAGGATAAATATGCAAGGAAACAAAATCCAGAGGTACTTTATTTCTATCACAATATGTTAAGAAGTCTTCAAACCATCTGCCATCCTTTATAACTTGATAAGTAACAGAAGGTCCTCCTACCTTCATTTCCCTAGAAATAGATTTAATAGCTAATACAGTTTCTTTATAGAACTTAAAATATTCTTCTTCTCCTCCAATCCAAAAAACATGTTCCAAGTCCGGCTCATTCCAGACCTCAAAATACCAAGTTTCAACTTCCTTTAAACCATATCTATTTATACAATGTCTGATGAATTCTCTAATTAAATCCGTCCATAGCTTTATGTCCCTTGGTCCAGATATATTTGCTCTCCACCAAAACATAGTTTCATCAGATTTTGCTATTTCAGAAGGCATAAAACCTAATTCAATAAAAGGTTTGATATTGACATCCTTAAAAAAGTCAAATAGTTCATCTATATAGGACCAATTATATGCTATACTTCCATCATCATTTATGTTGTATACCATCATTTCATCTGAGAAAATACCGTGAAATCTAATATATTCAAATCCTATTTCAGATTGAAGCTCCTTTAATTGGTCTTGCCAATTTTTTCTTAATCCTTCTGCAGCCCTGCCAAATGTCGTAAGTTTCTTCCAATAGAAATTATGGTATATTCCATCCTGATTTGTGTCTATGCTGATGAAATCCTTTAGTGTTAGAGTTTTCTTTTCTTTCATTTCTAAGTCCATTTCTAAATATTTAAATAGTTTTGTAAAAGCTGCAGTCCTATCAACATCTAGATAGGTTTTACTTTTTATCTTTTCTCCTTCTATATCAGTATGACTTATATCATCTAAATTAGTTTTTTCTTTTCTATATGCTGAAGGTGAAGAATTATATGTCTTGTTGAAAAGAGTATTCAGGGATTTTGTGCTAGAAAATCCACTTTCAAAGGCTATCTCAGTTACTGTCTTATTCGTATTTACTAGTAATTCTACAGCTTTATCCAACCTTTTATTATTTATATACTCTTGAAATGATATTCCTAAGTTTTTCTTAATAAAATGAGAAACATAATAAACATTGAGATTCTCATTATCAGCTACTTCTTGAAGTGTTACTCCCTCTTCAAAATTTTCATCTATATATTTTATAATACTGCTGAGTCTATCTATATTTTTGTGAATAGCCTCTACCTTTTCATCTTCCAGAAAGGAGTATTCGAAGTTATTTATTAAATGGGAGCCCAATAAATTCATTTCACTGCCTACTATAAACTGATATCCTTCTCTCTTTTTATTAATCTCCCAGAATATCTTAGCCAAATGTCTTCTAATTACATCGAATTTTACTTGTTCCTCTTCATTACAGGTAAAGGATTTACAGTCAAATATCATTTCATTAAATTTAGGATAATAATGGACATTATGATCTAAATTAACTTGAAGCACTATTAAAATATTATCCTCCGCAGTTTTACTCGTATTATGAATTTCATTACTATTTACTAGAATTAAATCATTTTCTTTAAGTAGATAAGATTCACTCCCAATTCTGATATTAATAGAACCCTTTAATACTAGTATAATTTCCATTTGGCTATGCCAGTGCATTTTCAGTCTATTTACACTATGAATAAATATTTTAAATGGCACTCCTTTTTTAGATCTCACCAATTCATATGAATATTCCATATTCAATCCACCTTCCATTACACCCAGTACTAAGATGATATCACTTTGTCCTTCCCATACTCTTTTGCCATATTTAAATTATTATCAACTATATAGAGAACTTCATCAAAATCCTTAGTTCCTGGTTCTACTATATAAGTCCCAAAGCTAAGGGTTAAACCAATTGTATAATTATCAAATTTAATCACCTTATTCCTTAATGCCATTTGAATTTCTTTTATAATCATATCAGATGCCTTTTTATCGGAATTTTTTAAAACTATAAGAAATTCATCTCCTCCATATCTTGCAACCCAGTCATAATTTCTTCTAATTTTAGATTTTATTATACTAGTTACTTCTTTTAGCACTAAGTCTCCAGCAAGATGTCCATAGATATCATTTATTTCCTTGAAATAATCGATATCTAGCATAATAACAGAAATTTTTTCATTGCTTCTTGCTGCATAAAAAATATCAGATGGCAACTTTTCATTTATATATCGCCTATTATATGCTCCCGTTAAATCATCTTTCATAACTTTTTCATTGAGCTTAGCTATAATATCTGTAGATTCTTTGAGACTTAATCCACTTAACCCTGTCACGATCCCTGTTTCAGTAAGATCTTTCAGTATCTCTAATATATACATATCATCTCCAAATATAATTGGAGATGCCATAACCATATATACTCCATCACCTTTGTATTCAATTTTTGTAAAACTCTTTCTTTCTGTAAATGCTCTGGCAGATATACAATTATCACACACCTTTCCTTTCTCCCAAAATTCATAGCAATCATCTCCATGAATTATGGTCTCTCCCTCTCCATTTTGATAAATAACTTTCTTCGATATAGGATTTACTATCCTAACAACATCAAATAATCTGTTAAGCCCTTCTAAATAGCCATTTAAATCATATACTCTGAAAACATCCATATCAACAACTCCTCTTACTTTGTGAAGCTAAATCTTTTTTGAAAGATATATTATAGTTAATTTATTTAAAAAAATAAAATATCACTGTGAATATTTATTAAAATAATCATACTCACTTAGTGCTATACAGTATCTCTAGCTTACTCATTAAGCTTTCAGACACCATTCTTAAGTTATTACTCAAGTCTTCTAATTTCAAAGTACTGTTATTTTGTTCTTCTACCTTTGCGCTGACTTCTTCTGTATTCGCATTGTTTTCCTGTGCAATAGCACTTAAATGCTCTATTACTTCTGCTATTTCCTCTTTCCTTGCTTCAAGGATACTACCACTTTCATTAAGTTCATCTATTACATTCTTTATTTCTTCTATTTTTTCTCTTATTCTATGGAATTTTTCTCCTGTTCTTTCTACACTATTGGTTTGATATTCTGCTTCTTCCCTAACTCCATTCATTAGATCTACTGCCTTTTCAGATCCCAACAATAGATCTTTTATAATATCTTCAATCTCTAAAGCAAATACACTAGATTCTTCTGACAATTTCCTTATTTCATCTGCCACAACTGCAAAACCTTTTCCATATTCCCCTACCCTAGCGGCCTCTATGCTTGCATTAAGTGCTAAAAGATTGGTTTGATTAGCTATTCCTTTTATTTTTGCACTTGCCTCTTCTATCTTATTAGCATTAAAATTAGATTGATCTATAACATGTTTCACTTGTATAGCTGCTTCATTGCTTCTATTTGTATATTCTACTAAGGTTTCTATTATTTCATTTCCTTCTTCCTTGAGCTTGTCTATATCTTCAATTCTTAAATTTAATATTTTTAACTTTTCCTGTTCTTCATCAATTATTTCTTTCAATAAACTCAACTCTTCTAAACCTTTCATAGTTTCATGTGCTTGTTTCTCACTTCCACTTGCAATCTCATCTACTGCAATTACAATTTCTTTGCTTCCAATACTATAGCTTCTACTTAAATCTTGTAAAGTTTCTCCTTTTAGTAACAATTCTTCACTATTCTGACTTAAGGTCTTTATTATATCCATCATATTTTTAGAAGAATCTATTAAAACTTTATTAGTCTCAGAGATTTCATCTCTAACTCTAACTTGCAGCTCCCTTAAATTTTCAAAATCACCTTGGCCAAATTTTTGTGCATTATCTCTTATGATTTTCATCTTATCTCCTACTAGCTTCTTAATTAAATAAACAAAAATCATTGAAGCAATTATAATTCCAAAGGATAAGAAAATAAGTATTTTTATTATTTCCTGTTTAGCCTCTGCCACAATTGAATATTCATCTAATATACTTGCTATATAGAGACTTTCCCACCTCTCAATTCTCGCATAATAATCTTTTCCATCTAATATAAAACGTTCTTCTCCTATGAACATTCGATGGAAATCCTCATTATTATCTGAAACTTCCTTAGGTGTATTTTTTAAGGAATAATTGAGTATATCTTCGTATATTAAAGAATAGTCACCTTTGATTTCGAATCCATATTTTTGCATATGCCCTATATCTGAGTGTAATTTTATTTCTCCTTTTTCATTAAATGCTACAAAAAATCCTTCCTTCCCGATATTTAAGCTTTCTATATAATTTTGGGCAGACAATATTTTATTTAATTCGTCATCCACTCCTTGAGCAGTGGATTCTACATATTGGATTTCACTGGCAGAAGCCAAGGCATCTATATCGTCCTTTCCTAGAATATTGGTTTTTACATATTGACTTGCACGGCTAGCGGAAGCTAATGCATCTATTGCAACATTATTTATATTTTGTAAATTTCTTTGCTCTGTACTAACTGCTATATTGACATAACCCTTTAGACCAATAAAGGCTAAAATCGATACAAACAGCAAGAATATCATCAGAACAGATAATAATATTTTTATATTTAAACTTAAGTATTTCAAATTGGTATTCGACCTTTTTTGCATTTTTTACAGCCATCCTCTCTTATAACTTTTCACGACTATAGAACGAATCTTTTTCAATAAATTTTGTTAGTTTGTTAAAACGTCTTTAAGTACAAAATAATCAATTTTTTATATATTTAATTATATATATAAGCTCTGAACAAACTCTGAACAAAGAAGTAATATACTTTTACTATTTTTAAATCCACTAAAAATTTTCCATATATTTTCTATACAGATCTATTGTAATTTCCATTGGTTTAAGACTCATTTCTTCCCAAAGATTTTCTACATAATTATTAAAGAAAGCTTCTAAGCTAGATCTCTTACTTTGTTTACCATAATAATGAATCATCATTTCTGCCACCTTTTCATTAAAAGAATCCATTTTGTGAATCTTATCCAAACAAGTCTTTAAAATTGGAGTTAGTTTTTCATATTCTAATTGAGTCCTTGCATATTTTTCTAGTGTATTAAATACTACGTCTTTATATATTTGTTGAGTTTCCATGGCCCAATGATATCCTTCTTCTAGAAAATCTCCTTTGTAAATTCTTAATATTTCTTCTATCTCCTTATCGTTATGTTTCTTTGAACCTAGAATTTTATTTAATTCTTGGACATCAGATTTAATTGGTATATCTAATTGATAACAGTCATTGAAGTAAATGATTCCATTTGAATATCCTAATCTCTCTAAATTCTTTCTCAATTGATAAATAGTTGTGTGTAAAAGAGTAGTGGCTTTATCCAAATCTTTATCGGGAAAAATGGTTTCCATAATCAACATTTTGGAAACAGCTCTTTCCTTTTTGCTCCATAGATAAGCAAATAACTCCTTGGATTTTTGAGTACGCCAGATTAGAGGATTCTCCATACTATCCAACACCTCAAAGGAACCAAAACTATTTACTTTCAATCTATTATCCAAGATGTTTATTCCATAGTGTTCCATAGATTTATCTTTTAACCTTTCAATGGTTTTATTAAGACGTTTTTCCTGAATGGGCTTTAATAAATAATCAATAGCATTTATTTCAAAGGCATCTACTGCATATTCTGAGTAAGCTGTAATAAACACTATTTCCACAGCATCAAGCTCTTTCATAAAAAGCTCAGCAAGCTCTAGCCCATTTATCTCGCCCATTTCAATATCTAAAAATATAACATCAGGTTGTATTTTCTTAATACCCTTTAATGCATCAAGAGGTTTTGTATAACTACCAACTACATCCACATCCTCATATGAGGAAAGCATAAGTTTTAACAAGTCTAATGCAATAGGTTCATCATCAATTAAAATGATTCTCATTATATTTCACCTCCGGAATAACAATCTCTACTATTGTGCCTTCTCCTAGTTTACTTTCTAATGTCAAAGTTGCTCCTTTTAATATCTTTATTTTCTTCACCACATTTGTAAATCCTACTCTTTGGCTATTTCCTTTTAGGATCTCTTGTTGTTTCTCAAATGTCATTCCCATTCCATTGTCTTCGATTTTTATACTTACAAATCCTTCGGTTTTTCTTTTTACAACTATCTTTACTATTCCACTATTATTTTTAGCTACAATACCATGTCGTACGGAATTCTCTACTATAGGCTGTAATGTTAAAGGAGGAATCATGGCTCTTATTCCCTCTTCAATATCACATTCAATCTCCAATCTTTCTCCATACCTCATTTGCTCTATTTCAAGGTATGCAATTATCAATTCCAATTCTGACTCTAAAGTAATAAAACCCTTCTTTCTATGGAGATCTAGTTTTCCCCTAAAATAAATAGACAAATTGTTTAGAGCTCTTCTTGCTTTTTCACGATCCTTGTAACTCAGACCGATAATAGTATTTATTGTATTGTATAGAAAATGTGGAGATATTTGAGAATAAAAATATTGAAATTCTTTTTCTAGCCCTTCCTCTACTGATTTTTTCATTAGCAATAGAGATTGAATTCTAGATTTTAATTCCTCAGAATCTACCGGCTTCCTTTGAAAATCATTAGCACCATAATCAAATGCACTCATTAAATCAATAGTTCTTCCTGACGCAGTCAAAATCAAAATAGGAAGCTCTACCATAGAGTATTCTTTACGAACCTCTTTACATACTCTATCTCCAGACATATCTGGTAGCATAAAATCTAGTATTATTAAATCTATTTTATTTCTTTTAAGAATATCTAAAGCTTCTTTCCCATTATCTGCTAAAATAATATTGAACTCTAGTTGTTCCATAATATCCCATAGAATTTTTTGATTCAATGGTTCATCATCCACTATTAAAATCATTGGTTTACCTATATTGCTTCTTTTTTCTTTTTCTAATTTAGGAGATAGTTCCAAAGACATATTAGATTGAAAAACTTTTTCTTGAATAAAAGCTATTTCATCTTGCTCTTTCATCCCCCCATCATATACTGGTAATGTAAACTTAAAATTAGAACCTTTTCCATAGATCGACTCGACGTCTATTCTACCACCTTGACTCTCTACTAAATATTTTACTATGGATAATCCCAATCCTAATCCTTGTTCCACCTGTCCCTCTTCATTCTTTTGATAAAAAATATCAAAAACTTCTTTAAAATATTTTTCTTCGATTCCAATTCCAGTATCTGATACCCTGATTTCAACTTGTCCAGCAACTATAGACGCAGAAACTACTATTTCTCCATCTTTTGTATATTTAATAGCATTATGGACTAGATTATAGATAATCTGCCTAAATTTATCTGAATCTGCCCTTAATGCTGGAAATACTCTAGGAATTTGATTTTTTAATACAATGGACTTATTTTCAGGAATTAAAATTTTCATTTCCTTTAAAATATCTTCTACAATTTTATATGGTTCAATTGAGCTTAATCTCAACTTTATCTCGCCGTTTTTTATTTGAGAAGCATCTAATAAATCTTCTACTAAACGAGTTAATCTTTGACCTTCCTGATTTATAAAGAACAAATCTTCCTGTTGTTGAGAATTCAGTGCCCCCTTTTGCCCCTCTAATAAATTTTTTGTTAAATTGAGTATTACATGTAAAGGTGTCCTTAATTCATGGGATGCCTTAGCTAGAAATTCATCCTTTAGCTTATCGTACCTTATAAGCTTCTCTGAGAGAGAGCTTGCCCTTTGATAATCTAATTGAAGTCGACGGCTCATTAATGCAGCTATACTAAGCATCAATAATAAAATCAACAAAATAGGAATATTCCCTAAATCAATTTCAAATAATATCTTCAATGTCATTATGAACCAATAGGAAAACATAGAGGTTGTAATTATCAAAATATATTCTAAGGAATCTGCTTTATTATATATTTCCTTTAATAAAATATAAAATATGTAGCTATATCTCATCATCAGAAGCCCCAAGATAGCCGCATGTAAATAACCCAGATAGATAAATAAAGGGGTATTTGGATTATAAAAGAAAATTGCCAGCGTAGCAAAAATTATTATAGATATTCTATTTATAATCTTATTGCTGCCATGATTACTGAAGAAACAATGGGTAAATTGTGAAAAACAAAGGATTACCATCATCATTGTCAGAACCTGGATTGCAGTTCTAGTTACATAACTGTAGTTATATACTAAATCTAAAAGCTGTTCATTCATAGTTGATAAATATATTGCCATAAAGAAATTCATTCCGCTAAAATATATTAAATAATGTTCTTTCCTCCGCTGAGAGTATATTATAAGAAAATATATACATAAGGTTAGACAAACTGAAATCGTCAGTGCATCTAAGGCACGGCTCTTATTGTTGCTCTCCATAATCGATTCAAAAGTTCCAAATTCAACGGATTTGATGATGCCTCCTGTTGCATAATCATAGTTTGAAACATTAATTATTAATTCAATTTCCTTATTTAAGCTATTACTTGCTACTACCCTATATTTGCTTCCCCTGCGAAAGTCCTCCTTATTTATAGATAAGTTCCCTACACTAGCAAACTCCTGCCCATTCAAATAAATTCGACTGGCTGTACGTATAGTCCTAGTTTTGATACCATATATTTCATCCTCTGGCACTCTAACAATAATCCTATATGTACCTGATCCATCAGAAGAGCCCTCCTCATTTAAATAGTCCTTCCATGGACCAGGAACCTTTACATATTTTCTAATTTTCTCATATTTTTTAAATCCATCAGACTTTGTTTCTTCGGGCTTAAGCAGTACCCCTGGATAAAACTCCCATTCTCCATCTAATTTAATATTTCCTTCTCTATCTATTTTCCAATCCCGAATATCCAAAACTCCTTTTTTTGCTATATACTTGCTCTCTTGATTTGGAAAATTAATTATTAGAAGATTGCTGATAACTATGAGAACAATTATGATTGAAATAGTTATAGAAATAATATGTTGAATTTCTAGCTTTTTATGTTTTGCCATATCCTCACCCTTTTTGATTGCCGTGAATATAAAATACTGTACTTTATATTGCCAATCCCATTATTACCCCTAACTTTGTTTTATTACCAAAATTTTATATAATAAAAAAGTTGGAACAATTTGTGAAATTATTCCAACTTATGATGATAGTTAATTAATATTCTTTATTACAAATATTATTATAATATTTTCTTTTATTAATATATACTCTTATATTACTAAACTTTATGATATTATTCGCTATTTTATTATCCCTTTAGGATAAATGACAAGCTACCATATGGCCTGATTCTCTCTCTATTAACTTTGGCTCTATTTCATGACATTGATTCATGGCATATTTACATCTAGTAACAAATTTGCAGCCTGACGGTGGATTAAGAGGGCTAGGTACATCTCCTTCTAATACCTTAATAGGATTCTCTATAGCCATTCTTGGATCAGGCTCAAGAACTGATGATAAAAGGGCTTGAGTATAAGGGTGAAGAGGATTGTTATAGATTTCATCACTCTTCCCTATTTCTATTAATTTTCCTAGATACATTACTCCTATTCTATGGGATATATGTCTTACCATAGATAAATCATGGGCTATAAATAAATATGTCAATCCCATTTCATTTTGCAGATCCTCCAGCATATTTACTACCTGTGCTTGAATAGATACATCAAGGGCTGATATAGGTTCATCACATAGTATAAATTCTGGATTAATAGATAATGCCCTTGCTATGCCTATTCTCTGCCTTTGTCCCCCGCTGAACTCATGGGGATATCTATCCAGATGGTTCTTTCCTAGTCCTACTTTTTCCAATAATTCCAAAGTCCTCTCCTGTCGTTCCTTTTTACTGCCTATATGGTAAACATCTAAAGGCTCTGAGATTAGATCTTTTACAGTTAATGTTGGATTAAGTGATGCATAGGGGTCTTGAAATATTACCTGCATTTTTCTTCTATAAGGTCTTAAATCTGACTCCTTTAATTTAGCTATATCTTTTCCTCTATAGAGAATCTGACCACCAGTTATATCAAAAAGTCTAATAATACTTCTACCTGTAGTAGATTTGCCACAACCAGATTCACCTACTAACCCTAGGGTTTCTCCTTCATTTATATAAAAACTCACATCGTCTACAGCTTTTAAATATTGTGATTTACCCATGAAAGATGATTTTTTCACTGGAAAATATTTTTTTAGATTATTAACTTCTATTAACCTTTCTTTTTTCCTATTTTCCATTATTATCATCTCCCTTATCTAAGAGCCAGCACATAGCTCTATGAGCATTTTCTCCATAATATTTAGGCTGTTGTTTTTTGCAGATATCCATTACATAAGGACAACGTTCTGCAAAAGGACATCCTTCTATTGCCTTAGATAAATCTGGTGGATTTCCTCTTATTGGCACAAGTCTTTGTCTTTCCTTAGTATCTTTCTTTGGTAAGGATTGAAGTAATCCTTTTGTATATGGATGCATTGGATTATAGAATATATCATCTACAGTTCCTTCCTCCATAATAAGTCCTCCATACATAACTATTACTCTATTGCATGTATTGGCTACTACTCCTAAATCATGGGTTATCAAAATAATTGATGTATCCATCTTTTCCTTCAACTCCATCAGCAATTCAAGTATCTGAGCTTGAATTGTGACATCTAGAGCTGTAGTAGGTTCATCTGCTATAAGCAGCTCAGGTTCACAGCTTAATGCCATGGCAATAATAGCCCTTTGCCTCATACCACCGCTGAATTCATGAGGATAGTTATTATATCTTTCCTCTGGAGAAGGAATACCTACCATTCTTAGCATTTCTATGGCTTTATTTTTAGCTTCAATTTTACTTAATCCCTGATGCCTTCTTATTACATCAGATATTTGTGTTCCCACTGTAAATACTGGATTAAGTGAAGTCATGGGATCTTGAAATATCATAGCTATATCATTGCCACGAATTTTCATCATTTCCTTTTCAGTTTTACCTACTAGGTTTTCTCCCTTATAAACAATCTCGCCATTTGTAATCTTTCCTGTTCCCTTAAGTAATTTAATTATAGACATGGAAGTAACTGATTTTCCGCTTCCAGATTCTCCAACTACCCCAAGGACTTCTCCTTTTTCTAAGTTAAATGAAACTCCACGAATTACTTTAACCTCACCACTATTATTAAAAAAAGAAACCTTTAAATCCTTCAAACTTAATAAGGGCTCTTTCATGTTAAATCTCTCCTTTTCCTTGCCTAATCATTATTTGCCTTAGGCTCAAATGCAACTCTAAATACATCTCCTAAAATATTAAAGCTAAGTACTGTAAGCAATATTAATATCCCGGGAAATAAGGCTAAGTATGGTGCATCTCCAATATATCCTTGGGCATATTTAAGCATACTGCCCCAAGATGAATCGGGTTGACGTACTCCTAATCCTAAGAAAGATAGAGATGATTCTGTTAGAATTGCTCCTGCAATATTTAAGGTTGATGCTACTATAACTGTAGGAAAAATATTTGGTATAATATGTTTAAGCATAATAATATTAGACCTTTCTCCTATAACTTTTGAATATAGTACATACTCCCTTTCCTTAACTGAAAGTGTCTCAGCTCTAACAATTCTTGCTATCCCCATCCAGCTGAATAATCCTATTATAATGATGATATTTTGAATCCCTGGTTTTAAATAAGCATTTAATATAAGTATTAGAAAAAAAGTAGGTATACTCATAAGTATATCTATTGTCCTCATAATTAAGCTATCAACTCTCCCTCCAAAATATCCGCTGATAGTTCCTACTATAGTCCCTATTACCGTTGATATTATCATAGAAAGAAAACCAACTGTCAGAGATACCCTTCCTCCATACAGTGCACGAGCGAAATAATCTCTCCCCATCTCATCTGTACCAAATATATGGTCTTTGCTAGGGGAACTCAAACTATTCATTACATCAATCTTATTTGGATCATGGGGAGATAGAAAGGCTAAGATAGATGCAATTACTAATATGAAGATTATCGTTAGAGCTATAATCCCTAATTTATTTTGTCTTAGCTGATATTTAAGATTTGTTTTTAATCTATCATTCATTGTTATTTCAACTCCTTAATCCTTGGATCCGCAATACCGTATAATATATCTGACAATAAATTTCCTATAATCAATATAAAGGATGAAAACATGGTAATTGCCATAATAAGTGGATAATCATAACTAAATATGGACTTAATACCTAGTTGTCCCATACCTGGCCATCCAAAAATACTCTCTGTAATAAATGCTCCGGATACTAGTCCCGGTAAAGACATGCCTAGTATTGTAATTACAGGTAAAATTGCATTCTTTAATACGTACTTATACAACACTTCTCTCTTGCTAGCTCCTGATGCATATTCAACCATTACATAATCTTCTCTTAATTGAGATATGGTGCTTGACCTAATATATCTGGTAACTGTAGCTATATTTTGTAAACTTAAAACAATTGTAGGCATTATTCCATGCTTTATTAAATCCCAAGTAGTATGTACTCCTATGGTTCTCATTCCAATACTTGGTAAGAGTTTTAATTTTAAAGATAATACATATACTAGCATCATTGCAAACCAAAAACTTGGTATGGAAATGCCAAGATAGGAAGTAAAAGTAGCTATATTATCAAAGAATTTATTTTGATTTGCAGCTGAAATAAGACCTATTATAATTCCCAAAATCATAGAAATCACTAGAGAAGCCCCCATAAGACCTAAAGTTGCTGGAAGTCTTTCAATTATTTGCATTGCTACAGGTCTATGATTTACTAGTGAATATCCTAAATCACCCTTTAGTGCAGACTTTAACCATCTTATATATTGTATATGTATGGGACTATTGAGACCCATGCTTTCTCTTATACTTTCTATCTCTGCTGGCCCCATCTCTGGAGTGATATAGGCCTGTACCGGATCTCCTGGTGCTAATTTTATAAGAAGAAATGAAACTATAGATATGGCAATCATCATTGGTATTGCTTGAATCATTCTCTTTATAATCATTCTTACCACATAAATTCCTCCTAATATAATCACAAAAGTAAACTAAAATTTAGTTTACTTTTGTGGTCTTTATTTAAATTATTCCATAATATAAAGCTTAGATAAATCTCTAAACATAAAGATTGGAACCGGCTTAGCTTCTTCTATTCCACCATATTTTTTATTTACTGCAACTATTGAATTTGGATAAGCTATTGGATATACTACCATATCCTCCATTAATTGTTTTTGAATAGTTTGATAGATTTCCCCTCTTTTAGCTTCATCTGTTTCAACTACTCCATCTTCCCATGCTGCATCTAATTCTTCGTTTGCATATCCCATAAAGTTGTTAAAATCCCCCGTTCTGAACAATGGTTTATATCCGTTTGGCTCTACACCCATTACATAACCATTGAACGCCAAATCAAAATCTGTATTTGAAGCATCAAGTAATTTATCATAAAATGCTCCTCTTTCCATTGGTAGAAGTTCTAATTCAATGCCAATTGCCTTTAATTGTTGCTGCATAATAAGCCCAAAGCCTTCATTTTCTTTACTTGAGTTGATATATGCTAATCTTAACTTTAGGTTTTCAACTCCTGCATTTTTAAGAAGTTCTTTTGCTTTTTCCACATTATATTCGTATTTTTCTACATCTGAAGTATGGAATTGTGTACTTGGTACAAATACGGAATATGCTTTCTCCGCATATTCTGATGATTTATAAACTCCTGTTATTATCTCATCTTTATTTATTCCATAGGCTATTGCTTTTCTTACATCCTTATTTTGTAAGCCCTTGTTAGTTAATCTAAATACCATATTATTCAACATACCCTCTTTGTAAAGAACTACATTGAAATTTTCATCTGTATTAAATTTATCCACATCTGCAGTAGTTATATATCTAGCAGACAATTCACCATTTAATAATGCTGTATTTGCTGCATTTGGATCGGCTATTACTCTAAATACTACTGATTCAAGATTTGGTTTTCCGTCAAAATATTCATCAAATCTAACTAATTCTACCTTTTCACCACTCTTCATCTCTTTGAATTTAAATGGCCCTGAACCTATTGGCTCTAGATTTTTTGTACTCTTTGCTAAATCTTCTTCGCCCTCAAATATATGTTGCGGAATTGGACGGATACCACCTAAACTTCCCATAAATGGTACTGAAACTTCTGGTAATATGAATTCTACTGTTAAATCATCTATCTTTTTAGCTTCTACTGGTTTTCCAGCAATTATAAATGAGCCTCTGGAATTAGCTTTTTGCTTTTCATCTGTGATTGAATTTAACGTAAAGATTACATCATCTGCATTTAAATCCTCTCCATCATGCCATTTAAGTCCTGATTTTAGCTTTAAGGTATAAGTTAGATAATCTTCTGAAGGAGTAATACTTTCAGCCAAGAAGAATTCTGTTCCTTCTTCATCAATGACATAAAGCGGCGCAAATATTGCATTGTTAATAGTCATAGTAACTCTATCTCCAGCGTATAATGGGTTCATTACATTTGGGTCACTGGCAATTGCAAATATGAAAATCCCACCGTCTACCTTCTGTGGAGCTGTTGGCTCTTGTCCTATATCCGTAGGTGTATCAGTTGGTGCTGGGTCTTCTGTTACTGTCTTATTGCCACAAGCCGTTGATACCAGCATAACTAGTGAAAGTAATAGTACTAACCATTTCTTGTTTCTCATTTCAGTCCTCCTAATATATTGTTAATTTTTTAATATATCAAATCCATAGTTATTGTACAATTACTTTATATATGAATCAAATTGATTATTTTTATATACCTGAATGCTAGTATAGCTTAATCTAATGACCTGAATATTTATAGAATTAGGTTTTTTTAGGCTGATTTTACTGCATTTTAAATAGTTTTATATGCATATGAATTTTAATAGTATAAAGCATTACTTTTTCAGCTTTCTCGATATTGTAGATGGATTTACGCTTAAGGCTTTTGCCGCTTTCCTGATACTTCCATGTTCTTTAACTGCCTTTGTAAGAATATTATATTCAAATTCATCCATAATCTCCTTTAATGACCGATTTGTTTCAAAATAATCTATATCTTGATTTACATAGTAAACAGAGCCTTCTTTTTGGTTAATTGATTCAACATACCTCAAATCCTCAATAGTTATTATACCGTTAATAGTGATTAGAATTAATCTCTCAATTTTGTTTTTTAATTCTCTGACATTTCCGGTCCACTCTTTATCTATCAATGCTTCTATTACATTACGTGATAATTTTTTTGTGGTGTTGTATTTCTTATTAAAATAATCGGTATAATATAGAGATAAAATTGGTATATCATCTCTTCTCTCTGATAGAGGAGGTATAAAAGCTGGTATAACATTAAGCCTAAAATACAAATCGTTTCTAAACAACCCTTGCTCGACTAAATCTTTAAGATCTCTGTTTGTTGCACATATAATGCGTATATCAGATTTAATTTCCTTATAGCCACCTACCCGTAAAAACTTGCCGTCTTGAATTACTCTTAAAAGTGCTGATTGTAAATTCAAAGACATTTCCCCAATTTCATCCAAAAATAAAGTTCCTTTTTGGGATTGTTCAATAATTCCTTTTTTTCCAAATCTTGATGCTCCCGTAAAAGAGCCTGCTTCATATCCAAAAAATTCTGACTCTTTTAAGCCATCCACTATTGATGCACAATTTATTTTAATGAATGATTCTTCTTTTCTATTGCTGTTATTATGTATTAATTCCGTCAGCAGTTCCTTCCCCACACCTGAATCTCCTGTAATTAAAACAGGAGCATCTGACTTTGCTACTCTCAAACATAGACTTATAATGTCTTTCATTTTATCGTTTATACTAATAATATTTTCAGTTTTATATTTATTAAAATCCTTGGGTATTATTGCACAATTGTCTTCGTCATACAATACATAACCGTCATATTTTTCCATGATTGTTCCCTCCTATGCTTTTTATTAAATAGTAATACTAAAAATAAAATCCATAGTCTTTTGCAGTTGTTTCAAACTTATTAAGATAACTAATTGAACCTTCCTTATCCAACTGACTTAAAAGAACGATAATAATATTTATTACGCTGAAAGGAGTCGCATAAAAATCTGTTATTGATATTGATTCGCAAGGTATAGTAAAAGTGATATCGGACAAAGGTGTCAGAGGGGACATTATATTGTCAGTTATAGATACAATTTTAAAATTATTCTTTTTAAAGAAATTTGTTACTCTTATAGTTTCTTTTGGATATCTGGCAAATGCAATTGAAATGACAATTGAATCATGGTCGAATAAAGAAAATTTATTAAAACTATCAGTTCCGTCCGATATTATTTTCGTAGCTTTTTTACCTAATTTATTAAACATTTGCTCGGCATATATTGCAATCACACTCGAACTTCTAGTTCCAATAATAATAATTTCCGGAGCTTTATAAATTTCTTCTATTATTGAATAAAATACGGATTCATCAAAATTTTCCATCATTTTATTTAGATTTGATATTTCCTTATTAATTATTAAATTTTTTATATTATTAATTTTGGGATTTACATTGACCAAAGAAAATTCAAATCTGTCTGTAGATTTCAATTCTAGCATAGCAAATTCTCTGATAAAATTTCTAAAACTCTCATAATCACTAAATCCTACTTTATTAATATATGATGTTATATGTTCTAAATCTACAGATGTAATTTTGGAAATGTCCATCATATCTAAGAATGATATTTTCTTATAATTTTCTTTTATATATTCAGCTAATCTTGTTTCATATTTATTCAATGTAAGGGAACTGTCTGTCAATCTATCAAAAAAGTTAATATTTTCCATATAAATCCATCCTTTCTATCCGTTTTAATAACATTTTCTTGTCCTCATTGTATCATATAGATATATATTCTCAATACCAATTCAAAAAAGTGTTGCAATTAAGCAACAATAATATTGAATTAGATGCATTTGTTTTTTAGTATTATGAGATAATATATAGAAACCATTTATAAATTAGTATTTATTGTATAAATTGACAATCTAGTGTTGCATAATAACAACATGTTCGAATATAGCAACAGTAATTATCTGAATATTGAAATTACAATTCCTGATAAATGTTGAAATTCTGATATAAACCACATTGAATTGACTTGGCATGATTTTTGCTACTTATAATACTGCAGAAAGCTAAATTTTATAAATAGGGGTGATGTAAATGGAATTTATAAAATCAATTGGTTTCCCAAAAATGCATAAGGAAGAAGGTGAAAAGAGAGATTTTTTACCAGAATTATTTGAAAATTTAAACGAATATGATGTTCAAATTTTTCTCGAAGAGGATTATGGAAAAGATTTGGGGTATACTCCACAAGATTATATCCAAAAGAACAAAAATATTATATTCACTCCTCGTAATGAGGTGTATAAAAAAGATTTAATAGTCGTTTTACGAGCTCCTGAAATAGATGAGCTTAATCTTATCAATGAAGATTCAACACTAATTTCTATGCTTCATTATGAAACTAGAGAAACAAGGAATAATATTCTTCGACAAAAGAAAATAAATTGTTATTCGATGGACTCGATGCTTGATGACGAAAATCAGAGAATTATGGTAAATTACCGAGGAACATCAAGAGCTGGCTCTCGTATAGCTTTCGAACAATTAAAAAAACAAACCAATAATTTTCAGAATACAAAAGACAAAATAATCAATGTTACTATTATAGGTATGGGTGCTGTTTCTGCCAATTGCGCCAAAGCCTTCGAGGAATTTAGTGATGAGGAATTCCTTTCGAAAAATAATGGTAGAGGTCTTATAGTCCATATGATTCCAAGAAATATAACTCAAAATTATGAAAATTTAAAAATAATTATAGAAAAATCTGATATACTCGTAGATGCAAGTAAAAGACCTGATCCTACCAAAATAATAATACGAAATGAGCTGATTAATTATTTACCTGATTATGCTGTAATACTTGATCTGACTGCTGACCCATATAATGATAGTGTTTCGCCTGCACAAGTTAAGGCAATAGAAGGAATTCCAACAGGGACATTGGATAAATTCGTCATAGAAATTGACGATGATTTATATAATAATTTACCCAAAACAGTTAATAGTAAAAACAGAAGATTAGTAGTAAGCTGCAATGCTTGGCCTGGTGTCGATGCAAAAGATTGTATGAAACTATATGGCAGATTGATAACACCATTCTTGGATGTAATCTTAAGCAAAGGTCCTCTTAACCTTAATGAGAAAAGTAAAAATATTTATGAAAGATCTCTCTATAGATCTTCATTAGATTATTATTTAAACAACAAAAACAATTAAAATGAGGTGATTAAATGTTCAGAATAGGAATAGATACTGGGGGAACAAATACAGACGTTGTTTTGACAAATGTTGAGACAGGAAAAATATACTATACAAAAACTCCCTCTACTCCAAAAGAATTGCTTAAAGGCATCAACACAGGCATAAATAAAATCATTGATGAATATGGAGTTAAACCCCAGGAAATCGAAGAATTGATTTATGGTACAACAATAGTCGTAAATATGATTGCACAGAAACTTAATGAGGCGACTGCATTAATAACAACTAGAGGATTCAGAGATGTTCTGGAAATTGGAAGAGCATATAGAAGTGAAAATATTTATGATATTAACATGGACAAGCCAGAACCTCTAATAAAAAGAAATTTAAGATTCGAAGTTTCTGAAAGAATAAACTTTTTAGGTCAGGAACTTGAGCCTTTAAATGAAAATGAAGTAATAGAGATTATTAGTAAATTAAAAGAAAAGAAAATTCGTGCTGTAGCTGTATGTTTGATGCACTCATACGCAAACCCTGCTCATGAAATAAAAATAAAAGAAATAATAAATAGAGAATGGCCGGAAGCTTATGTTTCGATTTCAGCTGATATCAATCCTCAATTCAGGGAATACGAAAGAACATCTACTACCGTAATAAATGCATTTATGATGCCAAGTATGGCTTCACATTTAGTCGATTTTAAAAATCAAATGGATAATAGCCAAATAGATGCAAAGTATTATATGATGCAAGGTAATGCAGGAATAATGACATTTGATACAGCATTGACAAAACCTGTCTCAGTATCAGATTCAGGACCTATTGCAGGTATCATAGCAGCAAACTATATAAGTAAATTGATAAACGAAAAAAACATTATCACTTTTGATATGGGTGGAACGAGTACTGATGTTGCATTGATTCAAGACAATGTAATGAAATTTACTACAGATAGTCATATTGAAGGGTATCCCATAAGCATTCCTACAGTTGATCTTAATTTTATTGGAGCCGGAGGAGGAAGCATTGCATGGGTTGATGGGGGCGGCGCATTAAAGGTTGGTCCTTTGAGTGCAGGAGCAGAACCTGGACCTGTATGTTATGGAAAGGGCGGAGAAAAACCCACCGTAACTGATGCAAACCTCGTTACTGGAAGAATTAGACCTGAAATATTTGAAGAAAATTTGGATAATGCAATGGAAAAAACTGAAAATGCAATTTCCAGATATATTGCAGCTCCTTTGGGCATTGACACAATAAAAGCAGCGGAAGGTATCATTGATGTGGTAAATTCTAACATGATAAGGGCTATAAAATTTGTTTCTGTTCAAAAGGGATACGACCCAAGAGAATTTACACTAGTAGCCTTCGGTGGTGCAGGTGGGCTTCATGCAGGAAAACTTGCTGAAGAGCTTGAAATTCCGAAAGTTATTGTTCCTTATTCACCAGGAACTTTCAGTGCAGTAGGATTAGTATTATCTGATATAAAATGCGATTACGTTCATTCTAAGTTGATGACAAAAGAGCAAATAAGTCCAGAGATATTAAATGATATATATATAGAACTGGACAAGCAGGGGAATGACGGACTTGAAAAACAAAATGTATCCGAAGAAAATAAGCTACTAATAAGAACTTGTGATATGAGATATTTTGGTCAAGCTTTTGAAATAAGTGTTCCACTTCCACCCAAAGCTTTAACTGAAAAAGATATCGACGATATGATTGAAAACTTCCATAATCTACACGAACACGCATATGGCCATTGCATGAAAGAAGACCCTATTGAATTCGTGAATTATAGAGTCAGTGCAATTGGAACTATTGTAAAACCTGATATTAAGAAAAGTTCACAGGTAAATAAAATAGAAAAAAGATTAGGGACAGCTATTTTTGACGGCAAAGAGCACAATGTACCAATTATAAATAGAGATTCATTAAGCGCCGGCGAGACCATTGAAGGTCCTGCTATAGTAGCTGAAATGGGTGCCACCGTAGTTATATACCCTAATCATACGGCTACGGTTGATGACATGAAAAACATTATTATGCACACAAATATTAATGTATAAGGATGGTGAATTAAATGGCTAATGTTATTTTGCTTGAGGTTATCAATAATGCTTTACGTTCTGTAGCTGAGCAAATGTCAGCTACTATGGTCAGAAGCAGCTACTCAACTATTGTAAAAGAAATGATGGACTGTTCTTCTGCTATTTTTGATGGCAACGGGAGATTATTGGCTGAAGGAGCTAATATTCCGATACATTTAAATTGCCTTGGACCATGTTTAAATACTGTACTTACAAAATATTTTTCAAAGGAAGATTTAAATCCCGGAGATTTAATACTAACCAACCATCCATATGCCGGTGGAGAATCTTTGGGCAGTCACCATACTAAGGATTTAATTATGATAGCACCTGTATTTCATGATAATAATGAGCTTATTGCATTTTCTATGACAATGTTACATCACAAAGATGTTGGCGGAGTTTGGACAGGCGATTCGTGGACTGTTGAAATATGGCAAGAAGGGTTCTTATTGGAGCCAATAAAATTATATGATAAAGGAATAAGAAATGAAGCACTTTGGAATGTAATTCTAAATAACACAAGAACTCCAAGAGATATGAAAGGTGACTTGATGGCTCAAATTTCTGCATGCAATATTGGAATAAAAGGTTTTAAACAAATTGTCAAAAAATATGGTTTAGAGCTTGTAAAAGAAGTTACGGAGGATCTTTTGAATTACTCCGAAAGATTGACAAGAAATGAAATAAGACTTATAAAAGACGGTAGTTACACACATGAGGAAAAGATTCTTGATGACGGATTTGAAGGAGGTCCATATAATTTAAAATTAACAGTAATAGTTGAGGGAGATAATATAACCTTTGATTATACCGGCACTGATAAACAAATAAGAGGTCCTATAAATTCACCTCTTTCAGCAACTATTTCAGCAACATATTATGCCATGAGGTGTATAACAAATGCAGATATTCCATCAAATCAAGGGTGTCAACGGCCAATAAAAGTAATCGCTCCAGAGGGAACTCTTGTAAACTGTCAAATGCCAATAGGATGCTTCCAAAGAATGGTTACAGATCACATATTAGTTGATCTGATAATGGGTGCAATGGCTAATGCTATACCAAATAAAGTAATGGCTGATTCTTGCGGAACAAATTATGATTTTTGTTCAGGAACCAATTTGGAAACTCATCCTCGTGGCGGTGAAATAACTCACCGACAATATTGGGGTGAAATAGTACCTGGTGGTCTAGGTGCGAGATCTGACAAAGATGGTATAACAATAATGTCATGTCACGTCACAAATTGTCCTATTCCTCCATTAGAAGCTCAAGAAATAGAAGCCCCTATGCTGTTTATTGAGAGATCTATTCTGCCAGATTCTGAGGGTGCCGGAAAATTCAGAAGTGGATTCGCACAAAGAAGAAAATGGAAATTAGTAGGGCATGATGGCATATTCTCACACGTATCACAAAAATCAAAAATACCCCCACAAGGGATGCACGGAGGAAAACATGGAAACACGAGTAAATGGATAATAAATGAGGGAAAAGAAGATGAAAAAATATTGGACTATGCTATGGGTGATGTGATTTTTCTTAATTACGGTGATACAATAACATGTATTACAGCAAGCGGTGGAGGATATGGAAATCCATTAGAGAGAGATATGGAAAAAGTTAAAGAGGATGTTGAAATGGGCTTAGTTTCTATAGAAAATGCAAAGTTGAAATATGGAGTTATAATTAATCCTATAACACATGAAATAAATTATGAAGAATCAAACCGTCTAAGAAATATCAAATAGACCACAAAATCAAGCCACTTAAGAAATATTAAATACTAGAATTAAATTATGAAAGGAGAATTTTCATGAGTGAAAATGTAAAAAACATCCTGAATAAAGATAAAAAGCAGGTTAGTTTCGGTATGGCTTTTTTATGCATGGTCTCTTTAGCTTTAATATTCGTGGGTGGATTTGCACTACTAAAAATATCTACACAAGTTGTATTTTTGATTGCTATTATTGTGTGTTCAATAATAGGTATTATTAATGGTTTTAGTCTTCAAGATATAGAAAGCTTTTTCCTAAAAGGATGTAAAGATGTAATATTAGCTGCAATGATACTAATGGCAGTTGGTGCTGTCATTGGTTCATGGATAGTATCGGGTATAGTGCCTACTATAATATATTACGGGCTCAGCATATTAACTCCCGCTACATTTATTATTGCAGGTTTTTTAATATGTTGCATAATATCATTTTTTACAGGAAGTTCATATACTGCTATTTCAACTCTAGGCGTAGCATTTATGGGTATTGGAATTGGGCTAAATATTAATTCTGCCATTACAGCAGGCATGGTAGTTTCAGGTTCTGTTTTTGGAGATAAACTCTCTCCTTTTTCAGACTCAACTAACTTAGCAGCAGCAGTATCTGATTGCAATGTCTTTGAACACGTTAGGTCTATGTTATTTACAACAATACCTGCTGTAATTATATCGGCAATATTGTATTTCTTAATAAGTTTAAAATATCAAGGACTTGAACTTGATATGACTTTGATTAACAATATAAAGGGAGTTTTAGATACTAATTTTAACATTACTCCTATACTTCTAATAGTTCCAATATTCACGATATTTTTGGCTGTAAAAAAGATTCCACCTCTTGTTGCATTAATTATTAGCTCACTTATGGGAATCTTTGCAGCATTTTTATTCCAAGGCTCCCATTATGAATTAAAGACAATAATAAATTCTCTTGGCAACGGATTCAGCATCAATACAGATATACCTGAAATTAATAAACTACTTAACCGAGGCGGAATGTTAAGTATGATGGGAGCAACAGCACTAGCATTCTTAGCTGTTGGACTCGGTGAAATACTTCAAAGTATAGGAGTATTAGATGTAGCATTGAATAAAATGAATAAAATTATCCGTTCTGAAGGCACTCTAGTTATATTCACTCTTTTAACGAGTTTGATTGTAACAATTTTGTGTGCGAGCCAGTATATTTCAATTATTCTTACTGGTCAATTAATGAAAAACTCATATACTGAGTACAAAGTTAAGAAGACTGTTTTATCACGGACTCTTGAAGATGGAGGAACAATATTCTGTTATTTGATCCCATGGTCTACATCTGGAGTATATATAGCAGGGGTTCTGGGTATAGAAGTCACCGCATATGCACCGTATGCATTCTTCTGCATTCTATGTCCTATAATAGCAGCTATATATGCTTTCACTGGATTTGCAATATTTAAAGAAGATGAAAGTAAAGAACCGGTTTAATCGTCCGATTCATTTACAGATTAGGCAGATGAAGGTTTTTTGAGAAACAATTATTAACAACTAAAATACAAGCCTAAATTAAAGTGGCTATCCTATAATGATAAAAATAATCATTAAAAAGATAGCTACTTTTCTCTTTGAATTCACTTATGTCTGAAATTTATTTTATCTCCCTAAAACAAACAAAGCCTTTTCTTTAGCAAAGTTTTGTACATTAAACAAAAGCAATATCTCATCAATTCCCTTCTCTTTAACAAGCTCTTCTATACTCATATTAAAATGTCTAGGATCTATAACTATGATTTTTTCATAATGATTTGTTAGAAATGGAATAAAGCTATTAGCAAAAGAATCTTTGATTACCAATAAAGATTTTTTATTTTTCACTGATGTTTCTATTTCCATTAGTGATTTATCTCCTCCTAAGAAATAAGAGTACTTATCAGTTTTATTTAAATAAGTTTCATCATAAAGGCTATAAACTTCTTCTTTATTATTAATTTTAATATTATACTTCACATTCTCCTTTGGTTCATAAATATATATATCATCTGGTTTTCCTAAATAAAAATTAGCCTTTCTATAATTAGTTCCCCAAAACTCTTGAGATATCTTTTTTACTATAAACTCCTCTTCCTTTAATGGATTTTCTCCTATTGCTTCCATATAATATTTATAAGCATAAAAAGCTCCTTTAGTAGTCCAATGATGGTCAGTTCTATAGTATATATCTTCATTAGATTTTTCACTTAGGGCTTTTACTAAGTTTATTAGTTTCATTTTTCCATTAAAAGAAGATTCCAATTTATCTATAATATAACTTTCATCAACTATAGGAGCATATAAGGGTAATTTATGATTTAGAACTGTAGACTTACTAGGTACCAATAGAGAGGTAACAGGAATATTATGCTTATTCATTTTATCTAAAAATATACTGATACTCTCTATATTTTTCTTTAATTGTTCTTCATCTATTTCCTTATCTATATCAAATAAATAATCTTCTTTTCCAAAGTAAACTCTGCCATTATCCTTTTTTAATAAAGATAAATCTGCAATTGTCTTTAATCCTATCCAATTATCTCTAGAGATAAATTGGTCCGTTGTATAGGTTTCAAAATCTTTACTAAACTTTCCAGATATTATAGTATCCAAATTAAGCTTTGGAAGTCCTTGCAGATATCTATTTTCTTTGTTGGAAAACACCCTTTTGGGTGATACTATATTACCTATGGATAATGATAATAATAATCCAGTACATATTATAACTCTTGCTTTTTCTTTCATATCTATCCTCCTAAAAACGAAAATATAAAAATGGATTATAAGATTGATCTACTAGATATGCTATTGATAATACTACTACTAAGAATAAAAATACATTTTCTGCAATCCATGATATCTTGCTAAATCTATTATTCATATGCTTCCACAACCTCTTAGGTATATCTGTTGACCCTATTATAAGAATTAAAAATAATAATATATTGGTATATAATAGATATAAAGATGTATGGTTAAAAATATCATTACTTCCAAATCCAAATAAGATTTTAATATAACTTAGCCCATCCTTTATGGAATCAAAAGCGAATATGGCCCATGATACAAGGACTAGAAATAGGGTATAAATTCTTGTAAGCCACTGAGGTAATTTCTTCAATATATCAAGAAGAAATAGCTTTTCTGCAATCAATATAATTCCAAAGAATAATCCCCACAGGGCAAAATTCCAGCTGGCACCATGCCATATTCCAGTTAAAATCCAAACTATTAATATATTTCTAATATGATTAAATCTCCCTTTCCTATTGCCCCCTAAGGGAATATATAGATATTCCTTGAACCATGTACCTAGAGATATATGCCATCTTCTCCAGAACTCGGTAATGCTTTTAGACATATAGGGATAATTAAAATTCTCTAAGAAATTAAATCCAAATATCTTTCCAAGACCAATAGCCATGTCTGAATATCCAGAGAAGTCAAAGTATATTTGAAAGCTAAAGGCCAATATACCTAGCCAAGCAGTTAACACTGGAATATTTGACATATTTAGATGGGATATATTGTCCCAGAGTATGCCTATATTATTTGCCAACAAAACTTTCTTTCCTAGACCTAAAGTAAATCTCTTTATACCTTCACTAAATAAATCATAGGATTCCACTCTATTATCCATTTCTTCTGCTACAGTTTGATATCTAACTATAGGCCCTGCTATAAGCTGAGGGAAAAGAGTTACATAGGTGCCAAAGGAAATAATATTATTTTGTACTTTTGTATCCCCTCTGTAGACATCTATTGTATAGGACATAGTTTGAAAAGTATAAAAGGATATGCCTATAGGTAAGGTAAGATTTAATAGCGGAATACTAGAACCTAATATATTATTTATATTGGATATAAGAAAGTCAGAGTATTTGAAAAAACCTAATAATCCTAAATTAACAAATATAGATACTCCTAACCATAGCTTTGCTTTATTTATGTTTTCATTACATTTATAATAATGAACTAATCTTCCACAGGTATAATCAAGGACTGTTGAAAATATCATAATCCATATATATTTAGGTTCTCCCCAGCTATAGAATAAAAGGCTTGCTATTAATAATATGAAATTCCTATATTTTTTAGGTGCTATAAAATATATCGTTAAAACAAATGGTAAAAAATAAAATAAAAATAATACGCTACTAAAAACCATAATAATCCCCCATTAAAAAATATCTAGTCTGATGAAAAAACCAGACTAGATTGCAATTTATTCAAAGAACTTATTGATAATATCTTCTACCTTCTTTACTTCTGCCTTTGCAAACTCAAGTCTTTCTTCCTCTGTAGCCTCTTGTCTATCATCGTATTTACCAAGCATTAAAAAGAAAACATAATCCCCGTGTCTAACTACCTTAGCAGAGTTTACCTTAGGCATATTCATAGGATACTGTAAAGATTCCTCTACAAGGAATTTTCTGTGTTTTTCTAAACTGTCTTCTATCACAGCTCCTTTACCTTCTTTTGCCTTGATTGCAATAAAAGTATCTACGTTAACACTTATCATCGGCACCTCTGCTATAAAGACTTCTATATCTTCTTCCTTTATACCTGTCAAATCCTTTATTTCTTCTACAGTTAATTCTCTATTTGCATAATAATCCTCACCAAGTGCTTCCTTAACTGCAGCATGTACTTCCTTCAAATCCACTATCTTTACTTCTTTTTTGGGAACACATCCTCCTAAAAACGAAGTCATCATTATCATTGCTAAGAATAATCCAAATATTTTTTTCATTTTACTTATCTCCTATCTATATTATCTTTTATATCATCTATATTATATTTATTTCCCTGCTTATCTATAAAAACATCCTTTTCTACCTCTAAAAATTGACCTTCACCATCATTTACTAAATAATATACTCCTTCCTCTTTCTGAAGAAATAATAAAGATTTACTTCCTTTCTTAAATTCACCTTCCATTTGGGAGAAAACCTTTTCCTTTTCTACCTTTCCTCCCCTTACCCTAAGAATAATTTCATCCTTATGAATATCTCCTAAAAAGACCTTCTCAATGCCTATAGTAATATCTGTATATATATAATTATTTTCTTTTACATATTGACTTTTATCAATTTTCTTAGTTTCTCCTACAACTATATAATCTGCTTCATGGAAGCTAATCATAGGATCATCTATGGTAAACATCCTAGCTATTTGCGGAATTTCGGTATAGCCTTTTGGAACTGAATTTTGTCCCTTAAATAATAGTAAAGGAACTATTATAACTATAGCCGCTGCCATAGATGAAATCTTTACATATCTTTTATATATTCTACTTTTTTCAACTCTTTCTCTTTCCAACATTTCCGCCTTCTTATATACCCCTTCTAGGAATTCCCTATTATCTTTCATCATCTCCAGCTCCTTTCTCCAATACATCTCTAAGAGCTTTCCTAGCTCTATGAATCAATACTCTTGTCTGTCCTAAGGTTTTTCCTAGAATTTTTGATATCTCTTCATAAGATAATTCTTCAAAGTTAGCTAAATAAATAGCTTTTTCATAATCAGGTTTTAACTTTTTTAAACTATCAAGAAGGAGTTTTTTTTCTTCATCTTTTATTACTTTTTCTTCTAGACTATCTTCATCTAATAATATCTCATTATCTCTTTCAAAGGGAATTACCTTTAACTTTGATTGCTTTCTTACATAATCTATGGCCTTATTTCGTCCTAATGTATATATATAAGTTTTAAAGGAATAGTCAAAATTATATTTTTCCTTGTAAACATAGACATAGGCAAATACATCCTGAGCAATATCTTCAGCAATAAAAATATCTCCAGTATATCGAGAAATAAAGTATATTAAGTTGTCCTTGTGAGTAAATACAATGTCTTCGAAGGCAGTTATATCGCCTTTAAGAAATTTTTTGTAAAGAATTTTATCATCTATCATTGGAGGCCTCCATTGTCTTTCATATATTATTCGTCTGAGTAAACAAAAAGTTACACTAAATTTAATATTTCTTTATTTATTAAAAATACCCTATAATATATAGGTTAAATTTTTCTTGACTTTCTTATATTAAATAGTAGAAAATAAATATAGAATACTTTTGGAGGTGAAAAATGAAATTAGATGAAAAAATTGTTCTAGTTACAGGAGCTAGTTCTGGTATAGGTAAGGAGATGGCTTTACTCTTTGCCAAGGAAGGTGCGAGGGTGGTTGCTGTGGCTAGAAGAATGAATAAGTTAGAAGAACTTGTAAATTCTTCTATAGAGTATAAAGGGATTATTATCCCCTTTGAAGGAGATGTATCTAAACAAGAAGATATAGACAAATTAGTGGACTATACAGTAAAGAATTTAGGTAAAATTGATATTTTAATCAATAATGCAGGAAACCTTGATAATTTCACACCTGCCCATGATTTGTCTGACGAACTGTGGGAAAATATATTGAATATAAACCTTACAGCACCTATGAAATTAACTAGAAAGGTTTTACCTTTTATGGTTGAATCTGGAAAGGGCAATATAATAAATGTTGCATCGATTGGTGGGCTAAATGGTGCTAGGGGTGGTGCTGCATACACTGCATCTAAATTTGGTTTAGTAGGTCTAACTAAAAACATTGGATTCATATATGCCAATAAAGGAATTAGATGTAATGTTATATGTCCCGGTGGAGTAGATACAGAAATAACTTCAAATCAGAAACCTAATGCTTTTGGAGTTGAACGAATAATGTCTGGTACTGGAAATAATATAAGATCTGGTTCCCCAGAAGAGATTGCAAATATAGCATTATTCTTAGCTTCAGATGAATCCAGCCTAGTCAATGGTGCAACCATTGTAGCCGATGCTGGTTGGACTGCATATTAGTCAATTAAAAAACTAGGTGATATCACCTAGTTTTTTATAAATTCTCTTAGCTCTTTAATGAACTCTTCATTATCTCCCCCATCAAAATATTCTCCTGGCACATCTATAGTGTTCAATATTATTTGTTCTTTTGTAGCTAAAGTTATTAACTCTTCCATAAATATTCCCTTTACACCTCTTATGCTACAGCTTGGACTTTCGTTGATGCCCAAAAGTCCAACAATCTCATATTCATTATCTAAGTATTCTTTCATAATATTTATAGCATCTTGAGATATGTTTTTGCAGAGAGTTCTAAACTCCGCAGTATCATACTCAAGTTTATCCATAGGCTTTCGCTTCAATCCTAAATGTCTATACTCTTGACAGGGGAGCTGATGAATTTCATTTATTTCGCTCCTTCAATATATCTCTTTGGAAGCCTTTGAATTAATAGAGAGACTATTAAACAACTCGCTATTTTATCGACAAAATTACTTGTAATCCTAGGAATAAAGGCTGCAGTAAAAATCTTTTGCCCTGACTGAGCTAGCCAAGTAAATAATACGTCATTAAAGTCTCCTGTAATGCCTCCATATACATAAGTAGCTATAGGTGTACCAATTAAAGGTGCCACCACTGCAAGTATTATTCCAGTTATAGCTGCTGTTACAAAATTAAACTTCCACTTTTTAGCTATAAAACCAACTGTAATTCCTATTGCGATATTAACTAATGCAAAGGGTATGACCTTCGGATTTGTAATAACTCCTTGAAGCAAATTTGTTAATCCTCCTGCTAAAGCTCCATACCAAGGTCCAAATACAGCAGCAGTAAATATAGTCCCTACAGTATCTAGAAATAATAGGGGTATGCTTAACATGTCAACTACTGTTCCAAGTACAATATTTACTGCAATAGCCAAAGCTGAAAAAATCAATGCATAAGTCCTGTTTCTTTGATTCATGAAATGACCTCCTACTATAATTTAGTTAAATAAATTATAGTATATAGGTTATTTATTGTATAATTGATAAATATTATAGTTAATTTCTAGATATAGGCGGATTTTATTACTATATTATTTATTTTCCTCACTCCATATCAAATAATGACATTATTTCTTCTTCTGATAATTTTGATATTAATGTTTCTCCATCAGTAATCACTTTATCAATCATTTCTTTTTTCTTTTCTTGCAGTTTAAATATTTTTTCCTCTATGGTTCCCTTTGCAACTAGTTTTATAACTTGAACAGTTTTTTCCTGTCCTATCCTGTGGGCCCTATCTGTAGCTTGATCTTCTACTGCTGGATTCCACCATGGATCGAAATGGATTACCATATCTGCAGAAGGTAAATTTAATCCAGTACCTCCTGCTTTAAGAGATATTAAAAATACATCTCCTATTCCTTTGTTGAAGTCCATTACCAGATTGCTCCTTTCCATAATAGGGGTTCCTCCATCAAGGTATAAAGTCTTTATCTTATTATATTCTAAAAGTTTTTTTATTTTTTCTAGCATAGTTGTAAACTGTGAGAATATCAATATTCTATGTCCAGAAGCAACAGCTTCAGCTACTATTTCCTCTAAGGAATCTAGTTTACCGCTTCCACCATTATAGCCTTCTACAAATATTCCAGGATGGCAGCATATTTGTCTCAATCTTGTTAGCCCAGCAAGAATTTTTATATGTGACCTACTATATCCCTTTGCATTTATCTCATCATCTATTTCACCTTTTATAGCCTGTAAATATGCCTTATACAATTTTTTCTGATCTTTTAACATATCTACTACTATCTTTTGTTCTATCTTATCTGGTAATTCCTTTAATACTTCTTTCTTAGATCGCCTTAATATAAAGGGCTTAATCTGATTACTTAATTCTTTTAATTTTTCGTTATCTTCTTTTTTAACTATTGGCCATTCATACTTCTTAATAAATTTCTTACTTGTCAAAAGATACCCTGGCATTAAGAAATCAAATATTGACCAAAGTTCAGATAATGAATTTTCCATAGGTGTTCCAGTCAAAGCAAAATAATTCTTTGCCTTAATATTTTTTACAGATTTTGCACTAAGGGATTCTTGATTTTTAATATACTGTGCTTCATCTAATATACAGTATCTAAAAAATATATCTCTATACTCTCCTATATCTCTTCTAATTAACGGATATGAAGTGATTATTAAATCATAGTCTTTTATAGTACCAATAAGTTTATTTCTCTCATCCTTATTTCCAACTACTACTAAGGTTTTTAGACTTGGAGAAAATCTCTTTACTTCTTCTTCCCAATTATATACAAGAGATGTAGGCACTATGACTATACTTGCTTCGGAACCTTTTTCCTCTTTTTCAGATAGTAAGAAGCTTATCATTTGAATCGTCTTTCCTAAACCCATTTCATCAGCTAGAACTCCACCAAATCCATAATTCGATAATGTTTTAAGCCATCTGAAACCAAATTTTTGATAATCCCTCAAATCAGCTATCAATCCTTTAGGTAATTCATATTCTATATCATCTGGATCATTTATATCTTGTACTAATCTCTTGAAATTTACATTTTTCTTGATATACTCAATTCCTCTATCTCTTATAAACTTGTCAAGATACAATGTCCTAAATTTAGGAATTTTAACATTTCCATCATGAAAATCTTTTCCTTCAATATCTAAATAATTCAACATATCTACTATATGGTCAAAGGCCTTATTATCAAGAGACAAAAAAGAACCATTTTTCAATTTGTAATATTTCTTCTTTTCTCTTAAGCTTCCTAAGATATTTTCAAATTCAAAATCATCTACACCTTCTATATCAAAATTAAATTCCAAAATATCTGATTTGTCATCAAGCTTGAGTCCACCTTTAAAGCTCTTAGGGCTTATAAGGCCCACTTTCTTAAAGCTCTCAGAATAATATACTTCACAATGTTTCTGTAATTCAGGTATAATATCAGTTATAAAATCATAAATTTGCTCTTCTTCCTCTAGATAGAATCCTCCATCTTCCACCTTAAAATCTCCTTGTTCTAGGAGCATCATTATAGTCCTCTCAGTTTCTATATCCCTTAATAATATTTTTTCTGTATTTAAATCATTTGTCTTTTGTGAAGAAAAAGGATTTATACTTATATTTCCATAATTAAATATTACCTTTCCAAGAATTAACTCATCTTGTTTATCAAAATACATTATAGAATGTAATGGCTCACTATAGATCGACTCTTCTACATTTTTATCTATAATTAATTTTGAATGCCTTCTAATAACAGGAAGTACTTCTGAAATAAAGGTCTCTTTTAAATCTTTTTCTATCCTTATTGCCGTTGTTTCTTTTTTTATTATTTCATTATATATTGGCATTATATTATTTATTTTCTCCTGAGATAATTGATAAATCTTATCCTTATAAAAAAAGTATTCTCCATTTGGTGTCAAGGATATTAACTGTGATCCATCAACAACTCTTAACAGAAGGTCTTCTTTACTCTCCTCTATTTTCAGGTTTAATTCCATATCTTCATCAGTTACTATTATGTCTTCAACATAACTATGATATATATTTGCATTAAATTTTCTATCTTTCATTAATTCAAAAAACCTCTTAAGAGATTCTGGACCTAAGTATATAGAATTTCCTTTAAATGTACTACTATATTTATTACCATAAGAATTATAAAAATTTATTTCATAATTTTCATATAATAAGCTAATAAAATCTATCAATTTCTTATCATTAGAGTTAAAACAATGAATCTCTGGACTAAATCTAAATTTCTTGCCAAATTCTATTTCCCTATTTTCTTGTAAATCTGATATAAACTTCTCTGCCCCTCTAACCACATATAGTTTATCTACTCCAATTCTAAAATCAAGAAAAGCTCCTTCATCTGTAAGTTTAAAATTTATTTCTAGGTTTACAGGAGTTTTTATATCACTTGATTCTTGGCTATAATAATGAAGTATGTTTTTTATATCTCCTTCAGATTTCTTACATCTTGTAAGACTTGTTTTCTCGTAGTCCATAATTAACATCAACAAAGCAACTATATGTTTACAATCTCCATGATATTTTTTATAGGCTCCACATGTACAAGATGTAGCAACAATATTATCATAGCTATTAAACTCAACAATCGATTTATACACAGAACTTCCAACTACACTGGCAACATAATAATTATGGTTTGGAGTTGTCTTTACTTCTCTTACTTTCCCAGACTCATAATATTGTTTTCCTTTTTCATATGTGTCATAAAGTTCTACTCTATCTATTAATATTTCGTCTGTTAATCTTGACATTTTTTCACCACCATATCTATAAGCAATATATTTTTTCTATATTTCCATCGCTAATATAACAATTTAATTCTAATGAATATTCCATATACCTAAGAATTATTTTAACATATCCAAACATTACTCTGTCAGATAATATATTATTATAGTTCTATAATCCTGATATAGATTCTTAGTATATATTTATTTCTTTCATGATATAATGAATTGAGGTGAGAATATGAAAATATATGTTGATGCAGATGGATGTCCCGTAGTTGATATAGCGGTAGGAGTTGCTAAAGAGTATAAATTAGAAATAATAGTTGTAAAAAACTATGCCCATGAAATTGCCGACCTTTACGCAACTGTTGTTTCTGTAGATATTTCACGTGATAGTGCTGATTTTTATATAATAAATAGAATAGAAAAAGGTGATATAGTTATCACCCAGGATTATGGATTAGCTGCCATGTGTTTATCTAAAAAAGCTATCTGTATAAATCAAAATGGCTTTAT
>NZ_JAHLOH010000021.1:0-44814 GCF_018917285.1 Tissierella carlieri
CTCCTTCGATTAAGTTTGGTTGGTCAGACCTAACTTTATTATATCAAAGGAGGTTTCTTATTTTCTGTTCACCGCTGAAAGCTCTTTGGAACCACCCGCTTAGCGGGTGGTATTCATAAACAATAATAGTTAGCCTTCTCAAAAGAGAAGGCTAACTATTTTATTATGTAGGTGAGAAAATGAATAGAGAAAACGAAAGAAGAAAATTATTAGGTGAAGAACCCATTGGAAAATTACTAGTTAAATTTTCCCTACCTGCTATCACAGGAATGATAGTAAATGCATTATACAATATAGTAGATAGAATCTTTATAGGTAAAGGTGTAGGTGAACTTGCTATTGGAGGCTTATTTATTAGCTCACCTATTTCTTTGATTATCATGGCTTTTGGTATGTTAATAGGTATAGGAGGAAATACATTAGTATCTATCAAATTAGGTCAGGATCGTAAGGAAGAAGCCGAAAAAGTTACTGGAAATTCATTTGTTCTTTTGATACTAATATCCTTATGTATATCTGTTTTTGGTCTTATTTTTTTAAAACCTTTATTAAATGTTTTTGGTGCTTCTCCTTCAAACTATCAATATGCTTATGATTATATGAAGATAATATTAATCGGAGCACCACTTCAAGCTATTGGTTTTGGAATGAATAACTTTATTCGTGGTGAAGGCAGTCCAACTATTGCAATGAAAACCATGTTAATAGGTGCCATTTCAAATACTATATTAGATCCCATATTTATCTTTTGGTTTAATATGGGTGTAGAAGGTGCTGCCCTTGCAACTATTATTTCTCAAGGTTTATCAGCTCTATGGGTTATGAGATATTTCTTTGGCGGAAAGAGTATGTTGAACATTAAAAAGGAATATCTAAAATTAAAACTAGAAATTGCAAAAGATATAGTATTAATAGGCCTTGGACCTTTTAGTATGCAAATAGCTGGCAGTATGGTAACTGTTCTATTAAACAATAGCCTAAAGAATTATGGCGGTGATTTGGCTAACTCAAGTATGGCTGTTATAAATAGCGTAGCTATGATGGTAATGATGCCTGTATTTGGTATCAACCAAGGTTCTCAGCCTATTATTGGATTTAACTATGGAGCTCAAAAATATGATAGAGTAAAAGAAACTCTAAAATATGCTACCATAGCTGCAACTGCAATAACTACCATGGGATTCTTATTAACTCAACTATTTCCTGCTCAGTTATATCAACTTTTCATCAGTAAAGAAGGAAATATCACAGAAATATTAAAAATCGGTATTCCAGGAATGAGAATATATCTAGCTATGTTTCCTATAGTAGGCTTTCAAGTTGTAAGCTCCAATTATTTTCAAGCCACAGGCAGACCGAAACACGCCATGCTACTTAGCTTATCAAGACAGGTGTTAGTTCTTATTCCTGCATTGATAATCTTACCTAAAATCTATGGTTTGACAGGTGTTTGGTTAGCTGGACCTATTTCAGATCTTATAGCGTCTATAATCACTGTATATTTTGTAATTAAAAGTGTGAAAAACCTTGTTGATGAAAAGGATCCAAAATTTAACAATATAATAGAAGAAAATTAGGACCTAATAAATTTAGGTCCTTTAATTATATCTATAAGATTTTTAGTCATTCTCGCTGTAAATCCCCAAATAATATAATCCTTATAGTGATAAAACATAACAGAGTGTTTTCCGCTTCTCCAGTTATAATCTCTTCCTTTAGGTATTAAATTATAAGGGAATTCGTCATTTAATACTGTTTTTAGATCTAAATAATAAATATCCGGCTCATTTTCTAAGAAGAAGTCTAAGGGAACTGTGAATATATGATCCACTTCATGAGGATTGGGAACTATATTATCCACAATTAATCCAGAAATAGTGCCTAAAAAGCAATGAATAGTAATATTGGCATAGGAAACTAAATAATCTAATTCTCCAATTATGTTTATATTTTCTTCTTTTATGTTCAATTCTTCAATAGTTTCTCTTATGGCTGCCTCTTTAAAAGTTTCATTATCTTCCACTTCTCCCCCTGGGAAAGATATTTCACCAGGCTGATTATTTAGATTTTTAGATCTTAGTTCATATATTATTTCCAATCTATTATTGTTTTCAACTATTGGTATAAGTACTGAATAATTCCGTTTTATATCTATGGGTCTAGGAGTTCTGTTCCTAATTATTTCTCTAATTTCTTCTATATCCATCCTTTACACCTCTCTATCTAGTAAAATAAGTAACAAAATTGGTGCCTGGCACCAATTTTGTTACTTATTTAAAAAGGAGTCTTATTAGACTCCTTATCTTTAAAGTAAATTTTCCCCTTCTTCCCAATCTACTGGGCAAAGTCCACCAGTTTTTAGAGCTTTAAGTACTCTTAGCGTTTCATCAACTGATCTTCCTACATTTAAATCATGAACTACTGAATATCTAATGATTCCCTCTGGATCTATAATAAACAGCCCTCTTAAAGCAACACCCTCTTCTTCTATCAATATTCCATAATCACTAGCAACTTTCTTTGTCATATCAGAAGCCATAGGGAAGTTTACTTTACCTAAGCTTGAATTAATCCATGCCTTATGTGAATGCTCACTATCTACAGATACAGCTAATACTTCTGCATCTTCTTTTTTGAAGTCATCAATTCTCTTACTATATCCCGTAATCTCTGTAGGGCATACAAAAGTAAAATCTAATGGGTAAAAGAACATGACTAACCATTTTCCTTTATAGTCTGATAGACGAACTTCTCCAAAGTTACATCCATCTCCATCACAAGTGTTCATTCTAAAATCCGGTGCTTGTTTTCCTACTATTCTATCCATTATATACCTCCATATTTTATCTTTTAGTTTTTGATTTATTTATCAATCATTTTATTTATATCCAATTTTATATAAAATAAACATTAAATTGATAATTATTATCATTTAGATGTAAATCTTCTATTTTGAACAAAAAAGAGAGATTTACTCTCTCCTGCTAAACATTATATCTGCTATATCAAGCAAAACTTCATCCTTATTAAGAATTGGAAGTATATCTACTTTTTCTATTAGTTTATCTAGCTTACCTATATCTTCTTTCTCTCTTATTATATTTTTGTCCTCTACCTTAGATAATAGTTCTTCAAAGGTATATATTTTAAACCTTTCTACATTAAGATATTCCGCCTTTTTCTCTAATAGATATACCAAATTCCTAAGTATAACTTTTATTTCTTTCTATACAACAACTATCGTAACACCATAGATGCCATAACTTATATATAAGTCAGAGGAACTCTTTTTCACTCATTTCATTAATTCATATGATTGAATTAATAAGATTAGTTTTTAAAGCGTTTGGCTTTTGAATGTTTTTGGTTTACTTTAGATGTAACAATTCCGTTCCTATTTTTAAGGTTAGGGGGGAAAAGAAAATGAAATTAACTAATCTTTTAATTGAATGCAAACAGGGGGATAAAAATGCATTACTAGACATTATATTAGAATTCATGCCACTCATAAATAAATATAATAGAAAATATTTTAAAGAAGATATTAGTTCAGAACTTATAATTTCAATGATTGAAGGGCTCGAAAAAATGGATATAGCAAATAATATTTCAGATGGTCAATTTGTAAACTACATTTCAACAGTTATAAGAAATAAATATATAGATATTGTACGAAAAAATATACGTTTTAATACTGAGATGCTAACAGATAATATCACTCGTTATCAAACTTTGACCACAAACATTGAATCTATCGAGAGTAAATTGAACTTTTATTACTTAATTAAACCATTAACTAAAAATCAAAAATGGGTTCTTGAACAAATTTTTATTCATCAAAAAACAGAAGTGGAAGTAGCCAAGGATAAAGGTGTAACAAAACAAGCTATTCACAATACAAAGAAACAGGCTTTTAAAAGAATAAAAGAAAACTTGGAAAGGGAAAAAATAAGATGGAATCAGAAGTGTTAAAAATTGCTGCTACTCAAGGAATATGGGCGATGTTAAGTATAAGTTTAATTTTTTATATTTTAAGAAATCAAGAAAAAAGGGATACCGCTCAAGAGTCTAGAGAAATTAAATATCAAGAAATTATATTTGTCTTAACAGACAAGTTAAATGTTATTGATGATATAAAAGACGATATTGTAGAAATTAAGAACAAAATAATTTAAATTCGTAGTTTACTTTAATGAAATCTATTTCGTTTATATATTATGAGAAACATTTAGCTAGTTAAAATTCTCAAAAGTTAAGAAGTAAAATTATGTATTTTATATTCTTTAGCTGCCTGTATTAAAAATAATTTTAGGAGGGAACAAAATGAGTTTAAGAAGAAAAAAAATATTTATCGACCCGGGACATGGTGGAACTAGTGCTGAAGGGAGAAGATTGTGCAATGGCTCTTATAATGTTGGGACAAGTGGTAACTTATCTGGAGATGAAAAAGATTCTGTATTAACAATAGGACTTGAACTTAAAGGATTATTAGAATCTGAAGGTGCAATTGTAGAAATAAGTAGAACTAGAGATATTCCTGTCTGTCTTGGAGAACGTGCTAGATTAGCAAACAGATGGGGAGCAGATGTTTTTATTTCTCTACACCATAATGGAAGTGATAATTCAAGAGCAAATGGAATTTCAGCTCATTGGTATAAAAGAATAGACAAGCCACTAGCCGAAGAAATGGCTAAAAGCATCCCTGAATGGACTGGACTAAATACATGGGGATCTACTGGTGTAAGAGAAGATAATTTTCAGGTATTAAGAGAAACAGAAATGCCTGCTGTATTATTAGAATTAGGATTTATGACAAACCCTGATGATGATGAATTCATTTCCCACTTTGAAGGAAAATTAGACTTTGTAAATGGAATATTTAAAGGTTTAGAGAATTACTTTTATTAAAATTCAAATAAACAAATACAATAATTGAATAAAAATAGTAAATAGAGTTAAAAAGATTTTTAACTCTATTTACTATTTTCAATATATTCAACAACTTCTTGTATTTTTTTATTTGAATTTGTAGCTTCCAAGGAATATTCGCTAGGATAATAAATAATTAATATATCATCTTCTATTGTATACTTATAATAATCATTATTAAATACTTCTTGGATTTGTTCTAATCCTTTATTTAAACTTTTTTCATCTTTAAAACAATATATAAGTAAAGTATCATCTAACAATTCATATATATCAGGCTTTAATTCATTTAGATTAAAGGAATCATCAACTAATTTAGACGATTGCGGTTTTAAAAATAATTCAAATTTATCAAAGGCATAAGTGATATTTTTTAATCTATCTATCTTTTCATAGCCAATATTTTTTTCAACATCTTTAGTGACATGTTGTTTTGAGTTGCCAAAAGAATTAATAAAACTTTCAAAAGTTAAGCGACTTGTTAGCTTTAAACCCAATAAAACTAAAATAATTAACGATACAGTAATAAGCTTTTTTTTCACCCTATTTAACACCTCCTATCTTCTAAAAAATATTACTTATATATTTTTTATTGTGAATTTGTCCATAAGCAGGTTTAGAATTAATAATTTATTTTTTATTTCTTTGCAAACTATAGATTATTAATTGGGGAGAGAGATTTACTCTCTCCTACTAAACATTATATCTGCTATATCAAGCAAAACTTCATCCTTATTAAGAATTGGAAGTATATCTACTTTTTCTATTAGTTTATCTAACTTACCTGTCTCTTCTTTATCTCTTATTATATTTTTATCTTCTACTTCAGATAATAATTCTTCAAAAGTATATATTTTAAATCTTTCTATATTGAAATATTCTGCTTTTTTTTCTAATAGATATACTAGTAACTCCTCGTAACTACAAGATTTACCTACAGAAAGCATGGAACATATTTTAGGTATTATATGTTCTAGTAAAGATCTCCTATATGGAATTTCTGGAAGCTTTAATATTTCTTCCATCTTTCTTACTTCTTCTTCAGGTATACTGAGTAAAAAATTAAGATAATAATCCTTATCTTTTTCTGATACTATATAGTATCTATTCCCTTGAAGACCATTTAATGCCCTTAGTCCATCATAATATCCAAGTTCTATATTTGCCCTAGCCCTGTTGCTATCATATTCAAAGGATTTGCCTATACTATCAGATGGAGATATTACAATAGAGTTTGTGCCTTGTAAATCAAGTTTTTTTGTAAATCCCATGGCATGAGTTCTCACTAAAATTAAGTCCTTATACCCTCTATCTATGAGCATCTTAAAGGGAAGATTATCATAAAATCCTCCATCTAAATATAATTTACCTCCCAGTCTTTCAGATTTGAAAAAAGGCAGATAAGCACTTGCCATTAGATATTCTTTCAAATCTCCCTTCGGTATATCTTCTAAGTATACGTATAAAGGCTTAAATGGACTTAAATTTATGGTAACTATACCAAAATCCATACCAGACTTTCTAATCTTTTCCTCATCTATATACTCATCTAGTAGTTTTCTCAAAGGTGTTATATCAAATCCTTTAGTACTTATTATATTTTTTATTTTTTCTCGTAAAAAAGATAAGTCCTCTTTCACTAATTTTAATTGCATGATTTTATCTATTTCATCATCGTCTACATCAACAACCATAGAATAAGTAATTTCATTCCAAAGATCATAACACCTCTCATAATCATTTTGTACAATCATTGCTCCATTTAAAGCACCAATTGATGTTCCTGCAACTCCTTTTATCTCAATCCCCGATTCCATCAATGCTTTATAAACTCCCATATGATATGAACCTTTAGCTCCTCCGCCTTCTAATACTAGGCCATACATTTCCAATAACACCTCTTTACTACCGTTTTATTTTTATTATTCCATCTTTATCTATATTAGTCTTAAAATCTTTGGAAATTGTATTCATATATTTAATTTTCTCTTTTATCTCAACATCAGGTATAGGTCTTCCGCCTATTATTGTACAAGGTATAATCTGTATGCTATCTAAATCTTTATCTATGAGATTAATCTGACCAATTATAGTGTTTGAAGTTAGTTCATTTTTTGTGCCAAAAACAAAATTGCCTAAACTATAGAATATAGGCTTGCCATTGTAGATTTCAATGCCTTGTAATACATGGGGATGATGACCCATTACAACGTCTACACCTGCATCAACTAGTTTTTTAGCTAGTTCCATTTCTTGTTTTCTTGGGGTAGTACTAAGCTCTACTCCCCAGTGTATAGATAATATTAGAACATCTACATCTTTTTTCATTTCTTCCACTCTAGTCAATACTTCTTTTAAATGAGGATCATATGCACCTACTATGCCTGGTCTTTTATCTGTAGCATACCACTTTACATCAGGTACTACCCTAGTAAAAGATAACACTCCTACATTAATACCATTTCTTTCCACAATAGTACCTTCTATGGCCTCCTTTTTATTCTTGCCACCACCGGCCCTTTTTATTTCTGATTTATCTAAATGATTTAATGTATCTAGAAATCCATCATAACCATAATCTAAAGAATGATTGTTACCTAAGACAACTATATCTATGCCTGCATCTTCCATAGCTTTTAAATTCTTTGGATCAGATCTAAAATTAAATTGTTTATCAGGCCATGGAGTACCTCTAGTAGTAACGCTAGTCTCAAGGTTTCCTATAGTAATATCATCATTTTGAAAATAATCTTTTACCATTTCCCAAGGATACTCTACTCCATTTTTATTTATCCGTGCCCTCATACTGCCATCCATCAACATATCTCCCACTACAGATATAGTTGTTTTCTTTTTAATCTCTACATCTTTCTTTTCTACTATACTTATTTGTGCTCTTGGCCTTTCCTCAATCTTAAAAGGAAGTATATTTGAAAACATAGTCAAAACAAAAAATAGATATAATCCTCTATTCATTCAATCCCCCCATTTATTCAGTTCACAATTAACAATTCACTAGATGAACAAACCCTAAAGGACTACCAAATTATACCCTGCGGGGCAAATATCAGTAACTAAGTGATGAACACAAAATCAAAAACCATGATTTTTGTTCCCTACTTAAGTTAACAATTAAAAACCTTATAATCTTCTCAACATTAATTTGCTCCACAGTAAATAATGCTAGAGTTCATAAGATTATACTCAGTATGAGCAAATATATGTCATTCTGAGTATGATCGAAGAATCTTAATTTTTATCTTTTCATTGTTAGTTGTTCTTTGTTAATCGTTAATCACTAATTGTTCTTCGTTAATTATTGAAGTACAGTTTGGACATCTTGTTGCATCTATATGAATTTCTGTATAGCAGTATGGGCAAGCCTTTGTAGTAGGTACAGTTTCAACGACCTCTTCTTTTCTTTTTAATCTATTTAATTGTCTAATAACAATGAATATAGAAAAAGAAATAATTAAAAACTCAAGAATGGTATTAATAAATATTCCATAGTTTATAGTCGGAGCTCCTTGAGCTGCTGCCAATGATGGATAATAGTTCCCATCTAAGCTTATAAATAAATCTGTGAAATTTACATTTTTAATTAACAATCCAATTACTGGCATTATCATATCATTAACTAAAGATGTAACTATTTTACCAAAAGCTCCGCCTATGATTACCCCAACAGCTAAATCTATTACATTACCTTTTACTGCAAATTCTTTAAACTCTTTTAACATATCTTCTCCTCCTTTTATAATATTTAAATATACCCTTAAATATTATAATAAAAACTCTGATATTGTAAATCAGAGTTTTTATTATTAGATTATATTTATTATTACGTTATCTGTTTGCGAAAGTCCGTCTTTACATAAAACTCCTAATCCTTCTATAGTTTTCTCGATATTTGAACCTATTATACCAATATTTGGCTTGACTATTATATTTTCCAAGGCTAAATACGCAGCTAGTACAGCTTCACCGGCTGAAGTTGACAGTTTAAAAGAACAAGTTTCTTTGGCTCCATCGCATATCATACCCGTTAAATTTGATAGCATATTATTAGCAGCACCACTAATCTCCTGATCGTTTCCTCCTAACATCCAAGTGATACCTACGCTAGCGCCCACCCCTGCAGCTATGGCACATCCACACATGGCTGATAATTTTCCAGTATAAAGTTTTATATATTTGTTTACTACATGAGCAAAAAATACAGCCTTTAATAGCTTTTCTTCTTCAATGTTATTATCCTCGGCTACTGCAACTATCGGTAATACTACTCCCAGACCTTGATTTCCGCTTCCTGCACTTGTCATTATTGGGCAATTGCCACCACCCATTCTCATATCAGCAGATGCAGCCGTAAGAATTCTTGCTTTAGTAAATGCATCAATTTGCATTTTATTCTGCCCCTGTAATTTCTTTAAGGCAGCACCTAACTTTAATCCCTTATCTCCTTTTAATCCATCATAGGCAGCCTCTTTATTCATATTTATTCCATCTTTAATAAATAGAATTTCTTCTATAGAAAAACTTTCTACAATCTTTCTTATTTCTTCAAACGTCATTTCCCTTAAAGCCTCATATGAAAGGGCATCTTTTTCTTGTAAAACTCCTTTATATATTATCTTTCCATCTACTTTTACCATATCTATAAAATTATGACTATCTTTTAATATTACTTCTACTTTCTGTGATTTAGATATAAAGTGAATTTCTACATATACATCTGGACTTTTTTCTAGATATCCTACTGTGATTTTCCCTTCCTCTACTAATTTATGAGCCAAATCAATATAATGTCTATTAACATTTTTAAGTACCATTAATCCATCATCAGCATTTCCCGCAACTATTCCTAGGGCGGCTGCTAATTCTAGTCCCCATTCTTCTGTATTTGGTATTATTACAGATTTGCCATTTTTAAATATGTTTTTACTTACTAAAACTGCTATCTTCTCTATATGTGAATCTATATATTTTTTACCAAAAGAAGCAGCATAGGCTACAGCAACTGGTTCTGTACATCCTATGGCTGGCACTGTCTCTCTTTTTACCATATTCAATAGATATTTTTTCTTTTCTTCATTTATCATAAAATTAGCACCTCTCTTTTAAAGCCCATTTAAAGTCAAGTTTACATCAGGTAAAAATAAGACTTTCCTATGGTTATAGAATAATCATTGCAAACTTTGTGCCAATCCTATGAATCAAATAAAAAACTCCTATAATTAGCTATAGGACCAGGTTTTAGATCTTTTTGTAGTTTATCCAATATATATTTCATTCGCATTGTTGCGAATAATTTTTAGATATATCAACTAAATATAGTGAAATATTCTTGGTTTACATCAATTTGCAATAATGCGAATAAATTTGCATTATTGCAAATTAAATTTTGTTAGTTTTCTATATAAAGTTGACAGATTAATATCTAGTATTTCAGCTATTAACTCCTTATCTTTAGTAGAATAACCATATTCTTCAAGATACCTTGCTAATATTTCTTTTTCATAACTATCAACCATATCCTTCAAAGTTCTTTTATGATTAAATTTTATGTCTTTTTCATTATTACAGAAATATTCTTTTATATTAGCAGGTAAATCATCATATGAAATTTCCTTTTCCTGAACCACATTGACTAAGTATTCTATTGTATTTTCTAGTTCTCTAATATTACCAGGCCAAGGATATTTGTGGAAAGCGTTCTTTATTTCTTGAGAATAATATTTCTTTTCTTTTTCTAGCTTCATACAATTTTTATTAAGTAAACTTTCACTTAATAAATTAAGATCTTCCTGTCTTTCTCTTAATGGAGGTATATTTATAGGTATTACATTTAATCTATAATATAAATCTTCCCTAAATTCTCCGCTTAAAACCATTCCTTCTAAGTTCCTATTGGTAGCTGCTATTAGCCTAAAGCTAATACTTATCAATTCCTTTCCTCCTACCCTAATAAATGCTTGTTCTTGCAATACTCTTAGCAGCTTAGGCTGGAGATGAATAGGTAAATCTCCTATTTCATCTAAAAATAAAGTACCTCCATTGGCTAATTCAAATTTACCCATTTTTCCTTCCCGTTTTGCTCCTGTAAATGCTCCTTCCTCATATCCAAATAATTCAGATTCTAAAAGATTATCTGGAATAGAAGCACAATTTATAGCTATGAAAGGAGCCTTATTTCTATCACTTTCATAATGAATAGCTCTAGCAAAGAGTTCTTTACCTGTACCACTTTCACCCTTTAGTAATACAGAAGATTCACTAGGAGCAATATTCTTTGCTATTGATTTAACCTCCAACATCTTGGGACTATCTCCCAATATATCTTTAAATGTTACTTTTCTTTCCCCTTCTATCAGTCTATAAGCACTTCTTACCATATCAAAAGTCTTCTGAATTTCTAAAATGCTACTAACTTTCTTTCCTTCTACCATCACAGGAATATTTCTTATAATAAAACTCTTTTTCTTATTACCTATTTTGATCTTTTTCTCTATAGAAAAGTCTTCTTCTCCCTTTTCCTTTAAATATGGAAATATCTTATCTATACTACTATCTATTAACTTATTTTTATCTTTCATAAGATAGCTTTCAATACTGGAATTAACAAACTTTATATTTCCGTCCTCATCAGTACATATAAGCCCTTTATCTAAGCTATCTATTATCATTCTTGTTTCTTCATGTTGAATAGTAATATTCTTTATAGTTTCATAATAATTAATATTTCCAACTATTAAATCTGATAGCCTACTTAAGAAAATTAAAAGATTTTCTTTTTGTTCTTGTATCTTCTTTTTTTGCTCATTCTTAAAAGCTATAAGTCCAATTACTCCTATTAACTTATTTTTATTTAATATAGGATATCCAAGGGTTGCCATTTCAGCACAACTCCCTTTTAGACTGCAATTAATACATTGCTTGCTTATATTTGGTTTATTTATTACTTGAGGTTTTTTAGTTTCAGCAACAACTTCAAAGGAACAGCTATTAGGAATTCTACTGCCTATAGAATCTCTATATTTTCCAGTAGCTGCAACTCTATACATATTTTCATCTATTATTGTTACATCTACGTTTAATACTGCTTCTATAGCCTCTGCTACCTCTTGAACAGAACTTTGTATCCTAAACAAACTCATTTTAACCACTCCCTTTCTACTATATACAGTATAATATATTTTTTGCTCTTTGTGGAAAAACAAATTCAATAAATTCTATTTTTATATGGTATAATATTAAATTAGAAAAATTGATGATAATTTATAAGGTTAGGAGGAGTAGAAAATGTCAGATAGAAAATCTTGGAAAGAGTATTTTATGGAGATTACTGAGTTAGTAGCAACTCGTTCTACTTGCGATAGAGCATTTGTAGGTTGTCTTCTAGTCAATGATGACAATAGAATAGTCTCTAGCGGTTACAATGGTTCTGTTTCTGGAAATCCCCACTGTGATGATGTAGGACACACTATGAGAGATGGTCATTGTATAGCAACTATTCATGCAGAAATAAATGCATTATTATATTGTGCTAAAGAGGGTATTTCTGTAAAAGGATGTACTGCTTATGTAACTCATTTCCCTTGTTTAAATTGTACCAAAGCATTGATACAATCTGGAATCAAACATATTTATTATAAGAATGATTATAGAATAGATGAGTATGCTATAGAATTACTTAATAAAAATGGAATTGGATTTGAAAAAATAGAATAAGTATCATTTTTGGTGCCAGGCACCAAAAATGATACTTATTGTTAAATAATTATAGCTTCTTTAGCTAGTTTATCTGCTTCTTCATTATATTCTATTCCTGAATGAGCCTTCACTTTTATAAATACTACATTTAATTTATCCTTTATAGAATCGTAGAATTCTTTATAGAACCTAGTCCCATCTTTGTTTGTCTTCCAGCTACCCTTAGCCCATTGTTCTATTCCTGTATAATCAAAATGAAGATATAGAGTGTCTTTTCCCTTTTCTATAGCCAAATCCATAGCTACCATAGCTCCTTTTATTTCTCCAGATACATTTCGCATCTCAGCTAACTCCTCATTATCTTCTCGACCACTATATGTTTCCTTACCATCAAGGGTGATAAATACAACTCCATAACTATATGTTGAGTTTCTTATATCAAAGCTTCCATCTACATAGGCTATTGCTTCATTTTCTTTTAACTGACTTTTATCTAATAATTTAATTTCTTCATTTCCACCATCTATAAAGGATAATGCTTCTTCATATGTTGAAAACTTTTTATATTCTGCTCCTGAATATCCCTTTACTTGTTCTTCACATTTCCCCCAAGTTTCATATATACCAGGAGTCTTTCCTTTCCTTACTGCATAGTAAAACTTCCCCATTATTCCACCTCTATTTATATAATAAAACAATTATATCATAAAAAGGATGTCCATAATCCTTAAACATCTATTAGAATGTCCAAATTTATGAATAATTAGGCTTTTTTATTAACACAGTATTACAAAAAATGATATAATATAATAGATAATATATCTGGGGAGGGATTTACTAATGGATATTAACTTAATTGGAGTACCATTAAAGTATGGTTGTGACAGAGATGGTGCTCAATTGGGACCTGCTACACTTAGGGAAAATGGAATTATAGATATTATTAAAAAGAATGGACACAATGTCCATGATATGGGTGATATATATATTCCTTATGTAGTATCTGAGGATAAATATAAGGATCATCCAAAAATGAAATACCTAAATACTGTGGCTGAAGTTAATAGTAATCTAGCTAATAACGTATACTGTTCTCTTAAGGGACAAAGTTTTCCATTTATTATAGGAGGCGATCATGCTTTAGGTGCAGGTAGTATTGCTGGTGCAAGTAAATTCTTTAAAAATATGGCTGTAATATGGATAGATGCCCACGGCGATATAAACACCTATGAAACTTCACCTTCCGGCAATATACATGGTATGCCATTAGCTGCTTCTATGAATGTGGGACATCCTGCTCTTACAAATATTTATTATGACGGAATAAAGGTAATTCCTCAAAATGTCTATATTCTTGGCGGCAGAGATATTGACTCAGGTGAGTTTGCTCTAGCTGATGAATTAAATCTCAATATGTATACTATGGATATAGTACGTGAAAGAGGTCTAGACAATGTGTTAGAAGAAATAGTTGAAAAAATTAAAGCTTCCAATGTAGATGGAGTTCATATAAGCTTTGATATAGATGTCCTTGATTCGTCCCTTGTGCCTGGTACTGGAACTCCTGTAGCTGGTGGATTTTCCATAGAGGAAGGCAAAGAAATATTCACCACTTTACTAGGTGAAAAATTCATTACTTCCATGGATTTTGTAGAATTAAATCCAAAAATTGATAATGAAGATAAGAGGACTACTAAAAACTGTATAGAAATGTTAGAACACATATTTAGTACGATGCACAATTAACAATTAACAATGAAAACATTAGAATAAAAAAATTTATAGAGCCATTTTCTAGTCTTTGGCATTTCAATCGTTATTTGTTCTTTGATAATTGTTAATTGTATAAAGGGAGATCTTTTATGGACAACGAAATCTTTTTAATTTCACGATACCTGACTACCTTTATAATAATATTAGGAATAACATTTACTGAGATTGATAAATTAAACTTCTTTGCTATTATATTAATCTTACTTTTTATTATAAATACTCAGTTACGTTATTTTTTATTCAGGGACTTATCTGTCCCTGTTTTTATATCTATAATATTTGATTTTATATTTGGATATATTTTATATAAAAATTATGGTGGTCTACTTTTACCTTATTTTATCATAGGAATAATAGATAGTTTCTTTCTTATAGAGAATTTTAGTAAATATATTCTTGGTTCTTTAGGACTTTTGATTTTCTTGTATGCAGGAAATGAACTTCCACTATATGAATTATTATCCTATATAACTACTATCATAACCTTGGGATTGATTTCTTCCATTATAAAAAAAGAGCAAAATCGAACATTAAAAGCAGAAGAATTATATCATAGGCTTAGAAAATCAGAAGATGAGTTGATTAAGAGTAATCAAGAATTAGAAGCTTATGCAGACTCAATTAAAGAATTATCTATTCTTAAAGAACGAAATAGAATATCTAGAGAAATACATGATAGTGTAGGCCATAGTCTATCTACCATTATAATTCAGTTGGGAGCCATTGAAAAGATTGCTCATGATAATGGGGAAGCTGCTTCCCTAATGGCATCAAACCTACGTGATTTTACCAAGAACGGTCTTGAAGAAATCAGAAAGGCTCTAAGAGAGCTTAAGCCTAAGGAATTTAAAGAATATGAGACATTATTAGCTATTGAAGGATTAATTAAAGATTTCAGCAAATTAACTGGAATTGATGTAAAGCTTGGATTTTCTAAAAATAAATGGCAGCTTAATGAAGAGACATCTTTAGTTTTATATAGAGTAGTTCAAGAATTTTTATCTAATTCTGCTAGACATGGAAAAGCCACTAAGATTAGTATATTCATGCATTTTAGTATCAATGATTTAATTGTTACTATGCAAGATAATGGAATTGGAATAAATGAAATAACCCCCGGACTAGGACTAACTAGTATATCTGAGAGGGTGGGTGAACTTGGAGGAAATCTAAGTTATGAAAGCAAAGAAGGTAAGGGATTTTTACTTAGAGTAGTGCTTAAATCAATGTACTAGGTGAACAAACCCTAAAGGACTACCGAATTATACCCTGCGGGCAAATATCAGTAGCTAAGCGATGTACACAAAATTGAAAACCATAATTTTGGTCCCCTGCTTAAATGCACAATTATGAAAGTCATAATATGGAATCAAAAGACTACAAAAACCTGCCCTAGCAATTGTGAATTAAAAAAATTGTGAATTGTGAACTGTACATTGTGAATTGAAGGATTGGTGGTGTATTATGGATAAAATTAGGATTGCAATAATTGATGATGAAAAATTAATACGAGAGGGATTAAAAATTATCCTTTCAACCTACAGTGATATAGATGTTGTTGCAATGGGTGAAAGTGGGTATGATGCATTAGATCTGTGTACACTAAATGAAATTGATTTAGTTTTAATGGATATCAGAATGCCTATGTGTGACGGTGTACTAGGTACACAACTAATCAAGGACAAATTTCCAAATACTAAAGTCCTTATACTTACTACCTTTAAAGATATTGAATATATACAGGAAGCTCTTAAAAAAGGTGCCTCTGGCTATCTTCTAAAGGATAGCTCCTATGACCTTATTTATGAAGGCATCAAGGCTGCTGCCATGGGTAATATCGTCATCCACCCTGATGTTGCGACTAATATCTTGAACCTTACTCCTATGGAAGCTGATTTAAATGAAATTTGTGAAAGATATGATCTAAACCATAAAGAACTTGATATTATAAAATACATCGCTGACGGTCTATCAAATAAAGAAATTGGAGAAAAACTTTTCCTTTCTGAAGGAACTATAAAAAATAATGTAAGTACAATTTTATCAAAGCTTGAACTTCGTGATCGTACCCAAATAGTAGTTTTTGCATTCAAGAATAATCTTACTAAGTAGTGACTAAAGTCACTACTTTTTCATTACCTAGGGCAATGTAAATTATTGATTGACTTTAATATAATAAAAATAAATACAGTGAAAAGATAAAACCAGTGAATAGTGAAAAATGAAAAGTGAATAGCTTTTGGTAAGGCTTTCAGGTCTTTTAATCTCTTCAACTATTAACTATTCACTATTAGTTATTCACTATCTTTTATCTATTCACTATTTACTAAATCAAGGGGGGAATAAAGCAATGAATATCATAGAAGTAAAAAATATCAGCAAAAAATTTGAGGATAAACTTGTATTAGATAATATTTCTTTCTCTGTGGAAACGGGAGACATCTTTGGTCTAATTGGGCCAAATGGTGCTGGAAAATCTACACTAATCAATATAATGACTGGTCTATTGGATGCTAATAAAGGTAGTATCACCATTGGTGGCTTTGATATAAAAAAAGAATCCATCAAAGCAAAAGAATTTTTAGGACTTGTCCCACAGGAGTTGGCTTTAATGGAAACAGTGTCAGCTCATGATAATCTTGAATTTTTCGGTAGTCTTTATGGACTTAAGGGAAAGCTTTTGAAGGAAAGAATCAATTATGCTCTAGATATTACAGGATTAACTGAGAAAAGAAAAGATAAAGTAAAGAAATTCTCGGGTGGTATGAAAAGAAGGTTAAACCTTGCCGCAGCTATAATGCACGAACCAAAGATACTAATCCTCGATGAACCCACAGTAGGCATTGATCCTCAATCAAGAAATCATATCTTTGAATTTATTAAAGGAATTAATAAAGAAAAAAATACTACTATCCTCTATACTTCTCACTATATGGAAGAGGTAGAATATCTTTGTAACAACATCTTTATAATAGATGAAGGCAAAGAAATTGCCTATGGTTCTAAAAAGACAGTTAAGTCTATGATTAGCAATAATAACAAAGTCAATTTAAGAATTGATAACATTAATAAAGATTTAATCAATAATATTAAGCTAATCAGTGGTGTAGTAGACTGCGAAAACTCCCATGATGAAATCAATCTACTAGTTGAAGGAAATAGTTTCAAACTTGAGCCATTACTAAAAGTCCTTGAGAGTAATAAATCCGCAATCAAAAGTATAAATGTTGATGAACCTAATTTAGAGGAAGTCTTCTTGGCCTTAACTGGAAAAAAACTAAGGGATTAGAGGTGATATGATGAAACTATTAGCTTATTTAAAGTTATCCTTAAAAGGATTAATAAAGGAATTTCCAGCCTTTTTATTATCCTATGCCGTTTATCCAATAGTACTTTCGTTAGTAATGGGCTATGTACAAAAAGATATGTTCACTCCAGTAGTAAATGACCCTATCTTTTCTATCATAGTAGTGGATGAAGATAATACTAAAGAATCTCAAAACTTGGTATCATTTTTAAATAGTGAAGACATTTCTAAAATATTAACTATAAAATCAAATGATAGTGAAAAATTCGACTACACCCTTAGGATTCTAAAAGGTTATGAGGATAGTCTTCTTGGTAATAGCCCTTCTTCAATAAAGGTGGAAGCAGAGGAAAACTCATCCACCACCATGGGCAATGTATTAGTTAATATAGTGGATAAATATAATAAGGAAATAAGCCAAGATTTAATTATCCGAAATAACATAGAGAATAACTCATTATCAAAAGAAGAAAAGAGTAAACTAGTCGGAGAAATCAATGCAATATTAACTAATGCATATTCAACGGATTCTATTAAGACTAATATTCATAATGTACGAAAAAGCTTAAATTCCTATGAATATTTTTCTATATCCTTTCTGAACTATGCTTTTATTGTATTCGTTATGGCAGTTATTGCTTCTGATGCATTAGAAAAGGAAAATGGACTGTATAATAGAATTATGTCTACTTCCATAACAAAATTTCAATATTTTAATTATGGTGTTATGTCAAACTATTTAATGATGGTAGTTGTTAATTTAATCTATGTAGGTGCATATAAGATAAGCGGATTATCTTTTAAAGGCTCTTTACCTATTCTACTATTAATCGTCTTAGTACAAAGCTTTATGATAACAGTAATAGGCACTCTAATATCCACCATATTCAAGAAAAAATATGGTTTACCCTTAGTACAGGTATTCTTAATTTTCCAATTAATACTTGGTGGAATGATAGGTCCTTTAGATAAATTGGGTAGTAATGCGATATTTACGTTTTTCGCTAAATATAAACCAGATATTTTAATTAGCAATACCTATAGAAACTATATAATCCATAATAATCTATCATCTATATCTAATTATCTATTGATCATGGTAGTTATATCTATGGTATTGTATTTAATCAATATCTTAGCTATCCAGATGAAATGGGGTGTAAGTAAATGAATCTAATTCAGTTAATTATTGTAAATATTAAAAGAATGTTAAAGGATCCTTTAAAGGTTGGACTTATGCTTATAATGCCTATTGCCGTTATTTTATTTGTTAATTTTCTTGAAGGTGGAGATAGTCATCAATCTAGTAAATTATCAAATGTTACTGTAGCTTATAATATTGAAGATGAGGGTGATCTATGGGAAACTATATATAGTTCTCCTTCTAAATCACAATGGATTTTCCAAAATGAAAAGGATAAAGCCTTAGAGTTACTAGAAAGCAATGAGGTAGCAGTAGTTTATAATATTCCATCAAATTTTACTGAAAAAATTAATAACTATGAGAAACCAATTATAGAATCCTATAAAAGAGAAGAAGGAAATATAACTATTCCATTGGAAATGGATATTAATAATAAGATAAATGAATTTATCAAGGAAAAGTTACTCATAGATAAGGGTATTATTTCGAACAAAGAGGATTTATATATCCTTAAAACTGAAACCCTATTTGAAAGAAATCAGAAAATAGTAACGGGAGATTTGCATACGGCCACTATGCTACTAATATATTTTATCATACTTGGCGCATCTCCTATCGTTACAGAATTAATGGAATTTAAGAAAAAAAATATTATATCAAGATCTATTACAACACCTAACAAAAGCAGTGTAATTTTAGGAAGCATAGCCCTCTCCCTATTATTCTTTCAAGTTGCAGCAAATATCTTAGTTGTATTATTAGGTGCAAAAGTAACCGGATACAATATAGTTAATCTTCCTATTATTTTCATAAATTTCATATTAGCTAGCTTATTTTCCATTACTTTATCTTTAGCCATGACTAGGATATTTAATAACGAAGGCTCAGCTTCTATGGTCACAGCTTTGGTTGCTATATTAACTTTATTTCTATCTATGTTTGCCCAGGATGGAATATATCAAAATATCCCTGAATTTATAAAAAACCTAGGTAAGTTCACTCCACAATACTGGATGTTTGATAGTCTAGAAAAATCAGTAATATTTCCTAATGTGCTCATAGTACTTCTAATAGTTTTAGCATTATTTACAGCTGGTAGTTATAGACTAAAAGATTTTGTAAGAAAGTAAAAGATATGGAGCATATCATTGTGTGATATGCTCCATATCTTTCTATTCCTCTTCTCTAATACTTTCTAAAACCGAAGTCATTTGTTCATATGTCATAGCTCCTGGTACTCCTCCTAATAAAATACCTTCTTCATCTACAAAATAGGATGTAGGAAAACCACTTACTAAATATGTCTTAGTGATTTCTCCATCTTCATCTAATACTACTTCAAAATCATATTTACCATTATCAATATATTCTTTAACTACATCTTGCTTTTCCATTACATTTACTGCTAATACAACTAAATCATCATTTTCATCATCTAGCTTTTGAAGATCTGGCATTTCCTTATCACACCAAGTACACCAAGTTGCCCAGAAATTTATTAAAACTATTTTTCCTCTATAGTCTGATAAGGAAACTTCTTCTCCATCTAAGTTTTTGAGAGTAAAATCTGGAGACTCCTTACCAACTGCTATATCAAATTCTTCTTCTACTTCTCCAACTGTTTCTGTGTTTTCCTCAGTCACTATATCCTCTGGAGATTGTTCTTCTATATTTTCATTAGATTTCTCTGGTGAAGATTTGCTGCAACCTGCACCTACAATTGCTAATACTAGAATCATTAATAAAATTTTTTTCATAGTTCCTCTCCCTCTACAATAAAAATCGACTTATATCTATTATCTTATTAAAGAATACAAGTAATCCAAAGATTATCATAATAAGACCACTAATTATAGGCATATATTTGAAAAACTTATCTGCTTTATTCATAAATCTAGTAAATGAATTTATAAATAAAGCTGTTAATATAAATGGTACTGCCATCCCTATTGAATATACCAATAATAGGTAAACTCCCTTTGAAATAGTGGCTGTTCCACCTGCATACATAAGTATAGATGCCAACACAGGTCCAAAGCAAGGTGTCCAACCAGCAGCAAATGCCATTCCCATTAGAATTGAACTAAACCAGTTAGTAATTTTTTTAGGTGCTTTAGTTCTTCTTTCGAAATTTAGAAATTTAAGCTTCAAAATCCCCATCATATTTAAACCAAATAAAATTATGATTCCACCGCTAATCTTTGAAAAGACTTCTTTATTTCTTATGAATAGCTTACCCAAAAAACTAGCAGAAGTGCCCATTATCATAAAGATAATTGTAAATCCTATTACAAATCCAATTGTTCTTGTTAGAGCAAATAGTCTCTTTTTTTCAAGTTCTTCTTCCATATTAACACCAGTAATATACATTATATAAGCTGGTATCAATGGAAGTATACATGGTGAAAAAAAAGATAAAAATCCAGCTCCAAAAGCTATTGGTATTGAAACATTCCCTAAATCCATAAAACCCTCTCCTAATATTTAATATCTATTTTAATATATTCATTTAGCATTTTTCTAATACTTTTACCCAGTTTTCTTTTTAAAAAACAGCCTAACCATATACCCCTATACCCTATTATGCACTATTTTTCGTTTGAAATCAATAACTAATTATAGTATGATTTATTTATTGAATTAACTTAAGGAGGCATATAAATGAATAAGGAGAGTATTATTTCTAAGTTTTTAGACTACGTAAGGATATCAAGCCCTAGTTACAGAGAAGGACATTTTGCTGAAATACTAAAAAAAGATATGAAAAAAATAGGCTTCGAAGTCGTGGTTGACGATGCTGGAAACAAGGCAGGTTCTGATACTGGCAATATTATAGGGTATTTAAGTGGAAATAAAGATATAGAACCTATTATGTTTTGTGCCCATATGGATACTGTGACTCCATGTGAAAATATTGAACCCATTGTTGAAAATGGAATAATAAAATCTAAAGGAAATACTATTCTTTCTGCAGATGATAAGGCGGGAATAATTGCTATATTGGAAGGTATTAAACATATAAAAGAAAATAATATACCCCATGGCGATATAGAAGTTGTCTTTACAATTTGCGAAGAAGTTGGGCTATATGGCTCCAAATATTTAGATTACTCTAAAATAAAATCTAAAATGGCATTTGTCCTAGATGCTAGTGGAGATATTGGAGGAGTAAATGTACAAGGCCCTGCCCAAGCACAAATTCATGCTAAGTTTCATGGTAAAGCCGCTCATGCAGGTTTAAATCCTGAAAAGGGCATAAACGCTATACAAGTTGCATCACGAGCAATCGATAGAATGGCTTTACTTAGGATAGATGAAGAAACTACAGCAAATATAGGTATTATTAAAGGAGGTTCAGCCACAAATATTGTAGCTGATTATGCTGAAGTAGAATTTGAAGCCCGTAGTTTAAATGAAGAAAAGTTGAACAAACAAGTTAATCATATGGTAGAAGCTATGGAGCAAGCCGCTAAAGAGTTTAACTCAAAGGTGGATATTAAAGTTGACAACTCCTATCCTACATTCAAGTTAGATAATAATGAACCTATATTAAAAATAATAGAAAATGCAATGAAAAAAGTAAATATTCCTTATATGCCAAAGCCTACAGGTGGTGGATCTGATACAAATATTTTCAATGGAAATGGACTTAAGGCAGCTACCCTCGGAATCGGTATGTTTGGTGCCCATAGTGTAGATGAATATATAGCTGAAGATGATATTGTTAAAACAGCAGAGTTAGTTGCAACAATAATTGAAAATGTATATATTCAAAAGCATAATAATTGATTATGTACAATAAGAATAAATAGAGGTGAAAGAGATGGATTTAAAAGAAGTAAGGAATATAGCAAGAGAGAAGTTGAAGGGATACTGTAGAGTATGTCCCATATGTAATGGTGTAGCTTGTGCAGGGGAAGTTCCTGGTATGGGTGGCCATTTAACGGGTTCCTCTTTCAAATCTAATGTTGAAGACTTAACTAAAGTAAAAATAAGGCTAAAAACTATTCATAATGCAAAAAATCCCGATTTAAAATTTAATTTTTTCGGTACACAACTAGAAATACCAATAATTAGCGCTCCAATTACTGGTACAGCTTTTAATATGGGTAGTGCATTAACGGAAGAACAATATATAAGCAGTGTAATAAATGGTAGTATAGATGCTGGTACTATTGCTATGATTGGCGACTCAGCTAATCCTGCTTTTTATGAAATTGGATTAGAAATTCTGAAAAAAGTAAATGGTAAAGGCGTCGGTATACTCAAACCTAAAAAAAATAATCTTGTTATAGACTCTGTGAAGAAAGCCGAAAATATAAATGCCATTGCTGCTGGAATGGATATTGATGGTGCAGGATTAATTACAATGGCTTTACAGGGCGCTCCTGTTAGCCCAAAACCTGTGGATGAACTAAGGGAAATTACTTCTTCTACTAACCTCCCTTTCATTTTAAAAGGTATAATGACAAAGGAAGAGGCAATTCTAGCAGTGGAAGCTGGAGCTAAGGCTATAGTCGTATCAAATCATGGTGGAAGAGTACTAGACCATACGGAATCTACTGCAAAAGCACTTCCTGAAATAGTTGAAGCTGTTAAAGGAAAAATAATGATTCTCGTTGATGGTGGAATTCGTTCAGGAATAGACGTCTTCAAAATGATTGCTCTGGGAGCAGATGCAGTTCTAATAGGAAGACCAGTAATCTTTGGTGCCTATGGAGGTAGTAGTGAAGGAGTTTCATTGATAATTGAAAATATGAAGAATCAACTTCTTCAAACTATGATATTAACTGGTGCTAAGGATTTAGCATCTATAAACAAATCTATGATTTCTATAGAATGGTAATCAAAAATAAGCTCCAATCGGAGCTTATTTTTTAATCCTATTTTTTACCAATGAACCTGCTAAATAAATCTAAAAACCTTTGGATGATAGTTTTATTGTTTTCACCATTGATTTCTACTTTTACTTTTTCACCCTCTATCTTAATAGTCGGTGTTTGCATAATAAATTGACAACTTGAATTTTCCTTATTTTTTTCATCTATAAATGAAGTATATGATTTGTCATCTTTAGCTTCATCCATAGTAAAATTCTCCAAGCCCTCTACAATTTTTTTAAATCCACTGTCATTTAATTCTTTTAAACCATCGGTCAATTCCTCTTGCCCTTCTACCATCTCAGTAATATCTTCTGGAATTTTCTTCGCATTTACATTTATTTCATTTCCACCATTAATAGCTACATCAAATCCTTGATTTAAAGATGTAAGCCCTTCTATTAACTGATTATGACTTAAATACATATTATTAATCTCTTCAGGTAATTCCTTTATTTCATCCTTTAGCTGATTAAATCCTAAGGCTAAATTATTTAATCCTTTATTATATTCATTATACCCATAAAGTAATTTCTCTGAGTTTTCACCAATTGTATCCATACCTATTTTAGATTGATTTAGACCTTGGCTAAGTTCATCTATAGCCTTAGATTCATTAATAACTCCTTCTGCAAGAGCTTTTACTCTAGGGTCATCACTAGAAATTAGACTTTGGGCTAATTGAACTAAATTGCTATGACCATTATTTATTTCTCCTAAACCCCTATTGAGATTTTCTAAGCCCCCATTGATCTCTTTTATTCCATCATTTAACCCTGAAATGCCAGTTTCTATATTTCCACTTTCTAAATTTAATTTATTTATTCCACCGTTAACTTCCTCTACTCCTTTTACTACACCAGAAATATTTTCATTTAATGTACCTAATCCTAAATTAAATTGAGAAAATCCATTAATAAGAGTTTTTAAATTATTACCTATCTCTTTTAACCCATTGTAAAATTTTGATATTCCTCCACTTAAGGACACAAGTCCATCTTTTAATGCTTTCATGCCTTTACTTAGTTTTGTAGAACCATCTTCCAATTCTTTTGTTCCGTTATGCATTGCTTTAATTCCATCTGCAAATTCATCAAATTCTCCTGAAAGAGATATTTTGGCACTTGTGGAGGAGATTAATATTGGATTTAGCTCTATATTTTTACCTTCCGCCTTAATTGTAAAACTTTCATCTCCTAGGGAAAGATGTGTAAATACCACATTCATAGTTTTTCCTACTACAGAAGTAACTCCTTTTTGAGCTTCAATCCTTGTAAAAATATCTAAATCCAAAGGTACTTGAATTTGGGTAGTTAGACTCTTACTATTTTTAACATTTATCTTGATTTCTAAATCTCCCGACTTACCTGCTAAATCCTTCCCCTCTATCTTTGCTCCATCTATAAAATATTGAATTTCCAATTCCAGAGGAATTTTCTTTTCAAGTTTTCCCTCATAATATATATCTTTCTCACTTAATACCTTTGTATCCCATTTTATTGTTCCATTATCTATTATAGGATTAACACCTTCTGTTAGGACTCTTACATCCTCTAAATTTCCATAGTCCATATAATATTCATCTTTACTTTCTCCTGAAATATGAGTTACTGTCTTAATATTTCTAGTGTTACCATCGTGATCTAAATTTACATATACTGTTTCATGTCTGACAACTTCTGTAATACCAGTAATTGAAAATGAAAATATAATTGTAAAAATTAAAATAAAGCTAACAACTTTTTTCACTTTTTTCCCCTCCATCAATTATTTATTTCCCTAGATAATCTTGAAGTAGTCTTTTTGATTAAACTATTAAATATAATTAGCAATGAAGGTAAGACTACAAGCACTAATATAAAGCTTATAATAGCTCCCCTTCCTATGAGTAATGTCAATTCTGCAGTATTTTTCATACTAGTGATTAGATAAACACTTAATGTTCCAGTAAATAATATTAGTGCTGATGTAAGTATTGGTCTTCCTGTATCTTTTATTGTCTTTATGGCAGCTTCTTTTTTATCCAACTGTTCAATATTTTCCAAGTATCTTGCGGTGTAAAGAATTGCATAGTCAACTGTAGCTCCTAATTGTATAGCCCCTATTATAATAAAACTAATAAAGTTTAAGCTTATACCTTGCATGTAAGGTATCGCCAGATTTATCCAAATCCCTAATTGAATAACAGATACCAATATAATAGGTATGATTAAGGATTTAAAAGCCAAAAGTATTATTATTCCTATTACTATAGTAGATATAATGGTTATATTTCTAAAATCCTGAGATGTAATCTTTTCTAGATCTGCATAAATCATTGATTCACCTGTAAGATACCATTCATCATATTCATTAAATAGAATACTTTTAATATTATTTAGTGTCTCCTTTGTAGATGCTCCTTCCATCGGAAGATTTAAATTTATATTTATTAAGGAATAATTTTCGCCTTGAAAGTTTTCGGTAACTTCTAGAGGTAAAAATTCCTCAGGTACTTCTATATCTACCATCCCATATAAACCTTTTATATCAACTACTCCGTTAACTGTCTCAAGTTTTCTTATCAACTCAGATTCTTTTAATTTATCTCCTTTGGGAATCATTAATGCTAATTGATTTTTATTTAAAAACAATTTGTCTATTTCTGTATTTGCAACATTTGATTTAAATGTCTTAGGAATCACTTTTTCATTAGCATAATAATATTTTACCTGTGATTGAGCCAGTGATGAGGGTATTGCTATTAAGATAGCTAATATTAAAAACACATAATGATATTTAACTATAATGTGTGAGGATTTTGCAAATCTAGGTAGATATATCTTATGTTGGTATTTTTCAATCCATTTATCAGATAGTAACACTAATATTGGTAACAAAGTAATAACTGAAATTAAACTAAATAATACTCCCTTAGCTAAAACTAGACCTATATCCTTTCCTATACCATATTTCATGACAATTAGTGCTAAAAAACCACCTACAGTTGTTAATGAAGAGGAAAGTACAGAAGTAAATGTTTTCCCAATGGCAGCTACCATGGCCCTATCATTATTTTCATGGTATTTCTTTTCTTCTATATATCTATGGATTAGGAATATAGAGTAATCCATGGAAACTGCCAATTGAATAATACTTGCTATAGAATCTGTATTAAAAGATACATTTGGAAATATTATGTTAGTTCCTTTATTTAATATAATTGCCACGCCTATGGCTATAAAAAATAGTATTGGTTCAATAAAAGACTCCATAGATAAAAACAAGACTATGAAAATTATTACAAATGCGATTACAGAGTAGTATAAAATCTCTTTAGATGTGATTTTTTGCAGATCATGGGAAATTGATGCAGGGCCACCTATTATTCCAAAGTCATCTATATAAAGATGTATCTTTTCAACAGCATCTACAGTTTCCCTAGAGTCATTAGAGTTGGAAAACTGCACTTGCATTAAGTTAGCATTTCCATTCAAAAATTCTTTTTTAATACTTTCATCCATAAATTCTTCTGGTTTTAAAATATCTTCTGCTGACCCCAACCAGATTATATTTTCTATCCCTTGGATAGATTTAAGATCCTTCGCTATTTTATCTAAATCCTGAAAGGTTTTATCCTTTATCAATATATAACCTATACCTGAAATTCCAAATTCTTTTTCTAGTAGACCTTTACCTTTTATAGAATTTATTTCTTTTGGTAAATATGTGCTTAAGTCATAATTAATATCTACAAATTGGCTAGTAATAATAGATAATATAATCATTAGTATATAGGTAAAAATTATAGCTTTCTTATGACTTACTATAAAATTTCCAAAACTCTCCACACAAATCCCCCCATAAAAAAATGTATTTAAACAATTGTTTAAAACAATTGTTTAAATACATTTTAATACTCACATACTAAAAAATCAATATCTATTTATCTAAAATAGATGTTACTAGATTTTTAATATATTTCATTCTTTCTTCTTCTAAACTAAAATCTATGAAAATCCCCTTCATCCCTGATATCATTGGTAATACTTGAAATATAATAGGTCCCAATACACCTGAGAATAATTGAATATATTTATAATTAAGAATATCTATATCTTCTATTCCTGTAATCTTAGATATAATATCTTGTATCTTATCTTTTAATTCCACATCTCTAAAAAATTTGTTTATTATTTCAGGGTTATATTCTTTATCCTGCAAGATTAGACTGGATACCACAGTTATAAGTGCAGGCCATTTAAACATAAATTCCATTAAGTGATTTGCCCAAATAATCAGCTTATCTTCCAAAGTTGTGCTAGGATCATTTATGATTTCATTTTGTATATCATATAACATACTAGAATAGTGCTTCTCTACTGCTTTCATCAAATTATCTTTACTTTTAAAATGATAGTTAATAGCAGCTACATTTACTCCAGCTAAATTTGCTATCTCTCTTGTAGTCATATCTCCCTTGACTGGAAATAATTCTATTGCAGCTAAAAGTATCTTTTCTTCTGTATTCAAATCATTTTCTCTCATTAGATCACTCCTAAAATATCATACAATTTTACATCTCTATTTATAATATAGCAGACACCTTAGTTATATCCTAGATACAAAATTGTATAGATTCCTTATTATGTATTTCTATCTATAAGTTAAACAAATATAAATACTTTGTCAATATATCTCTGTATTTTCAATGATAGGTAGAAATCTAAAATAAAAGAGATTTTTGATATCCTTCACTCAAAAATCTCTTTTATCTATTAATCTTTCCTAGAGTGAGCTATTCTACTAGCCGTTGCAGCTGCAATGGCAGCAACTAAATCATCTAAGAATGTATGAACTGCTATACCCTTCATTCCATCTATTTTCTTTATAATACCGATTTTCTCCTTATCTAAATATCCATAGTTTGTTAATCCTATAGTACCATAAACATTTACTATGGATAATGGAATAATCTCATCTATACCATATAACCCTTCATCGGACTCAACTATAGTTTGTAATGGTTCTGGTAATAGTTTCTTTTCTGCAATTTCATCTAAGGCTATTCCCGTTAAAATGGCATGGATTATTTCTCTTTTTGTAAGGACAGCCTTAATATTTTCTATACAAACCTCTAGTGTAAGATCAGGATAATACTTTCCCTGAAGGAATAAAACTAACTCTCCTATATCTTCTAAGGTTACCCCCCTTCTTTCAAGCATTTCTATAGTCATTTCGTGTAGCTCTTCCATATTATATTTTCCCATCTATATCCCTTCTTTCTTTTATTCTATTTCCTAATTTAATTATGATTTAATCCTCCACTGGATATTCATCTACTAATTCTCCTAAAGCAAAAAATCTTTTCCCCGTCTTTGACGAATAATAACAGGTCATAAGGGATATAATTGGTCTCCCTTGTTCCTCGGATCTTTTATTATCCAACATCTCCATAGCAGTATCTGGTACTACAACGGTATTATATATCTTATATTCATAAATAGTTTTTTTATCCGTTATATACACAGTAGTTCCAACTTCTATATCCATTAAAGAACCAAATAATAAATCCTTTTGTTTCATTCTATGACCTGCAAGGGGATAATTTCCTTCACCCATTTTCTGCTCAGGAACCATAGTAGTAGCCCCTGCTAATAGATTGGCATTGGTTACACCCTTTAATACTGGTAAGTTTATATCTAATTCTGGGATAATTAACTGACCTATCATAGATTTATTGTCAAAGTTAATTGACCCAATAATTGTAGATGTAATTCCAACATCTTCTATAGCTTCATAGTCAAATTCTGCATCAGTCTCTATATTCTCAGTTATTTCCTCATGGGTAATAGTATTTACTATTTCAGATTTCTTTTTAATATTATGCTTAATTATTTGATTTTTAATAGTAGGAGTTAAGATCAAAGCAATTCCTATTATTATCAATACTATAGATATAAACTTCTTCATTCCTAACCCTCCAAGAATAATACAAGAAATAAAAGAATTGTTATTAATTTTACTGCTTCTTTATATAGTTATTTAAAAAAAGTAATGATAAACATTATATTATGAATTGGCTAATATATACCCAAAAACTAGTCAAATATTTAGTAATTTTCATCTATAGTAATAAAAGATAAAACTCGAACAGAATAAACTATTCAAGTTTTATATCTATAGAAAATATCTAAACATTAAACCTAAATTCAATTATATCTCCATCATCAACAATATATTCCTTCCCTTCCAAGGTAACTAGACCCTTCTCTTTGGCCTTTACCATAGAACCATACTCTTTCAAGTCAACAAATTTACATACCTCTGCTCTTATAAATCCCTTTTCTATATCTGAATGTATCTTTCCAGCTGCTTCCTTTGCTTTAGTATCCTTTCTAATGGTCCAAGCCCTTACTTCATCTTTCCCTGCCGTAAGGAAAGAAATAAGTCCAAGATAATCATAGGCCGTTTTAGCTAATATATCTATACCTGATTCTATAATGCCTAAATCTTCTATAAACATTTCCCTATCTTCTGGATCTAGTTCTGATATCTCTAATTCTGTTTTGATGGAAAGTTCAATTAAAGGGGTATTTACAGATTTAGCAAAATCTATTAAACTCTGTCTCCCAGAATAATTCTTTTCCATTAATTGATTTTCATCTATATTGGCTACTAATATCATAGGTTTTTCTGATAGAAATGAAAATGTCTTTAAGATGTCCTTTTCTTCATCTGAGAGATCTATATTGTGTAGTAGTAGACCATTCTCTAATCCTTCTCTACATTTTTTAAGTACTTCTAGTTCTGCTAAATTCTCCTTAGTCACCTTCTTAGATGTTTCTATACGTTCAATTCGATTCTCTATAATGCCTAAATCAGCAAATAACAACTCAAGATTTATGGTCTCTATATCTCTCATAGGATCTATACTACCTTCAGCATGGATTACATTATCATTATCAAATACTCTCAGTACATGAACTAAAAGATCTGCCTTTCTAATATTATCTAGAAATTGATTACCTACACCTTGACCTGTACTTGATCCCTTTACTAGACCTGGTACATCAATTACCTCTATTGTTGCATAGGTTGTTTTTCTAGATTGGTACATATTAGATAAGAAATCAATCCTTTCATCAGGTATCTTTGCGATACCTAAATGAGCCTCAACTTTCCCTTGAGAAAAACCTGTTATTTCAATGTCTGAACCTGTTAAAAGATTAAACAAACTAGTTTTACCTACTGTTGGTAATCCAATTAAACCTATTTTCATATTAGTACAGGATTTTATCCTGCTTTTCAACTCCTTCCTTATAATTATATTAATTAACTAGCCTTAGCAGAGGATAGTCCAAATAAGCTACCTATAATGCCCAGAATACAACTCAATGACATGGTTAAAATAGTCAAGGAAGTTACTATTGCATCCTTAGGTGGCAATGGAATAAATGGAAGAGATCCTCCCATCTGGCTATATCCATAGTGTATTATCAAGGCTCCTAGACTTGAAGCTAATATCCCTCCACCTACAGTTAAAAATAATCCTTCCAATAAAAATGGAAAACCTATAAAACTATCTGGAGCTCCTAATAATTTCAATGTATTAATTTGTTCTCTATTGTTATATATACCCTGTCTGATTATATGCGATACTACTACTAAAGTGGATATTCCTACAGCAGTTATAACTAATACTCCTAAAACTGTAAGTATTGTAATAATTTTTTGTAGACGATCTATTACCTCTTTGTTATCTCTGATATGCTGTATCCCATCTAACAAGTCTAATCTCTCTAAAACGAAATCTATCTCTTCTATCTGAATCTTAACCTCAATAAAAGAACTAAAGGGATTCTCTTCAAATAACTCTAATATGCGAGCTTCCTTACCCAGTATTTCAGTCATTCTATTATAAGATTCTTCTTCATTGACTAAATTCGCTTCTCTTACTCCATGTATCCTTCCTATACTTTGAATCAAATCATTAATCTCACTATCTCCTATACTTTCATCAAAATAGACATTTATCTCTGCTTCCTTCTGCAAAACTTCAATAACTTCATTACTTATCCACCATCCAGAAAAAATCATTGAAAGAATAAAGAAAATTAATCCTATACTAAAAATAGAAAAAATATTTGAGAGAAAATCTACACGAAATATGGTATTAGACTCTTTTATGAAATAACCTAAATTATAGAAAAAATTCTTCATTTAAGCTTCACCTCTACTTTCTAGTCTAATATTACCATTTTCTACTTTAATAAATTTTCCTTCTGTCAAATCTTCTATTAGATGTGTAGCATGGGTAGTTATGATTACAGATGTATCCTTGTTCTTAAATGAAGTTAAAAGCTCTAATATATTGAGTGCATTATCTATATCTAAATTACCTGTAGGTTCATCAGCGAGTATTATTGCCGGCTTCCTAGCTACTGCCCTAGCTATAGCCACCCTTTGAGTTTCTCCCCAGGAAAGATGCTCCACTAGAGAAAGCCTTTTGTGTTCAAGCCCTACTTTTATTAATGCATTATTTGATTCTTCTTTTATCTGTTTAGGCGGAATACCTAGAAATCTCATACCCATCATAACATTTTCTAAAGCAGTTCTTCCCTTTATTAACTTAAATTCTTGAAAAATTGGCCCTATAATCCTTCTAAGCTTTCTAATATTTGCTGACTGTTCTTTGCTCATAGGAAGATCTAGTACTTTTAATTCTCCTGTGGTAGGATATTCTATTCCCATGAAAAGTTTTAGAAGGCTTGTTTTCCCTGATCCACTAGGCCCTGTAATATATACAATATCTCCAGATTCAATCTTAATATTTACATCCTTTAATCCTACTGTTCCATCACTATATACTAGAGAAATATTCTTAGCTTCTATCATAAAATCTCCCCCATATTTTAAAATAGCTTTACAGTAACTAATAATTCCATATATCCATCCATAATTTCAACAGACCTTAAAACATTTTTACCTATCAACGGCTCAAGGTTTAAAATAAAATATCCTTCTTCAAATAAATCCTCTATAGTTCCTTTTTCTAGGGGCATACCATAGAAACTACCTTTCTCTGCCTCAAATTTTATAATTTGATCCTCTATAATAACAAATTTGCCCTCAAGAGTAAGGTTTTTTTCTGGTGCCTTCATCTCTATTTTTCCTGAAGAAAATTTAAATTCCATCTGAGGCAGTCCCTTATGAGCTGCAATTATATCGTTAAATGTCTTTTCTTCTATAATCCCCTTTACTCCTCGTAATGTAAGAGTTTCCTTCACTGCGTCTTGAGGAAAATTACTCTCCTCAATAATTTTAGCAAATTCCTTCGTGAAATCTGAAAATATTATCTTAAGCTCATTCATAATCATAGAAATATATTGTAAACGTTCTAGATATAATTCTTTATCTTCTGTAAGAGAATCTAGATATTCTTCTTGAGCCTTTATTAGTTCCTGTTTTTTTACTAGGGTTTCTCTTAATGCCCTTTGCTTATCTTCTAATAATTTAAGCTTTTCAGCCAAATTAGATTTTTCAAGTATTAAGCTCTCTTTAGATTCCTCTATTTTATCTAAAAGATTTCCTGTATTTCTAGCTAAATCTCTAACTATGTTTATTCTTCTAATAAAATCTGTTAAATTATCTGAATTAAGTATTATATCTAAGAAAGATGCTGGTCCCATTCTTTGATAACTCTTTAAAATGTTTTCCAATGCATTTAGATTGTGTTTATAGTTAATTTCTTCTTTCTCAATCTTTTCTCCTAACCCCTCTATGCCTATCTTCATTGTATCTATCTCTTGGCTTATCCTTTTATTCTCTCTTTCCATCTCCTCTATCTCTTGAAATTTTATGAAAAGATCTTCAAGAATTTGTTTTTCTTCTTCAGAAATATTATCTAATCTCTCCCTGATTTCAGAAATATTATTTTCATTATCAGCTAATAAAGTTGAAGAAGTAAATATCAATATAACAGCTATAAATAGAGACAATAAAATAAATATATGTTTCTCTTCTCTCAAGCCAATCCCCCCTGAATCATATTCAGACTTTGACTCAAATTATATCATCAATTAAAAAAGAGTTAAAGAACTATTCCTCTTTAACTCTTAATTTTAATCAATTTCTATATTCAAAATGGGTTTACTTATCTACTTAAAAAAGCCTCTTAACATCTTTTGTATGCAAATACTTATCAACTGCAAATATTATTGCTAAGGATATTACTCCCAAAAGTATGTCCATAGTATTGGAGCTGCTGATCAGCATCTTTCTTGCAATTGCATATAGTATTACTTCAAGAACATTTCCTGCAGAATGAGTGATTAGCATAAGTGCAAGTTCTAAGCCAACTACTAATAATAGTATATGAGTTAGTAATCCCTGTAAAATCTCATAGGATGCACTAGCCTCTGTGACAAAAACAGTGTAAATAAGGACAACAATATCCTTTCCACTTATAAGAACCGTAATCATAATAAAAGCTGCCAATAAGATCTCTATCCACAGAATAAAGCTTTTCATCCATTTCTCTATCTTTTTTAATGGTCCTCCTGATTCACCGTGCACTTAATCAACTCCTTGTACTTTTTTATATTATATCCTATTCTGACAAAATTTTCACTAAAAAATAAAAATTTTTCTATTGAAGTATAAAAAACTTAAGGAAGTTTTTTTAGAAACTCATAAACAGAAAAGTCTCATTAAATTCAAAATTCTTTTTATGAATCACATAACTAGTATAAACTTATTTCTATTTAATATGATTTCCCATGAATTATAAATACGACAGGGAGGCATATGCCTCCCTGTCGTATTTAGATTAAAATGAGCATGGACTATATCCACAATCTTGACACTCTGCACATCCACCACTATGCATCATAGTACCTCCACACATTGGGCAAGTCTCTGGATTTTCTTTTATTTGTTCAGCTGCTAACTTATTTAACTCATTTTTCAATTCATCTATTTTATCTAGTCGACTTTCTTTTGGCTTATCTGTAATAAGGATACCAGACCTTGCACAACCGTCACGATAGATAGTAACTCCCTTTAGTCCTCTTTCCCAAGCGTATATATATAGTTCTTCAACTTCTTCAACTGTAAACTCATTAGGCACATTAACTGTAGATGAGATACTAGCATCAATGTATTGCTGCCATGCTGCTTGAACATCAATTCTATCTTTATAATTTAAGTTTGAAGTTGTAATAAAGAAATCTGGTAAATCTTCCTCTTTAGATATATGATTTCTATCCATATAATCCTTAACAATAGGTGTAAACACCTTATAATATGTGTCAATATTATGAAGTGATTCTGACTTTCTAGTATAGGATACTTGGAATATTGGTTCTACTCCATTGCTACAGCCTATTAAAGTTGAAATACTTCCAGTAGGTGGTATAGTTAACAACTGGCTATTTCTAAGTCCATATTCTTTAATTAATTCCAATACATCTTCGGTTGCATTTTCTAAAAGGAAAGGTGAGTCGAGTACTGCTTCCCTCTTATATCTTGGAAATGGACCGTATTCTTTAGCCATTAAAGCCGATTGCCTTAAAGCTTCATTAATCATAGTATGCCCTACCTTATGGATTAAAGAGATAGATTCTTCACTTCCATATTTTATTCCTAATTTAATAAACATATCTGCTAATCCCATAATTCCAAGGCCAATTTGCCTTAGTTCTCTTGACATTTCCCTTTGTTCTTCTAAAGGATGTAGTTCCATATTTTCATCTAATACTTCATTTAAATAAATAACACCATCCCTTACCATTTGGCCAAATTTTTCATATTCAAAATATGCATACTTAGTAAATGGATTTTTTACAAATTCAGCTAAATTGATAGATGATAAGTTACAACTACCAAAAGCTGGAAGAGTCTCTTCAGCACATGGGTTAACTCCTGCAAATTCAAAATCCTTATCCTCACTCATTAGATGCCAAGAGTTGATCTTATCTTGGAACAATATTCCTGGTTCAGCCATATTCCAGTTGTTTCTAGATAATTTCTTAAATAATTCTCTAGCATTGACAATCTTTTTAATTTCTTCTCCAGTTGCTTCAACCTTAAAATATAGATCATATTCTTCATTATTTTTCACTGCATTCATAAATTTATCATCTATATTAACAGATATATTTGCATAGTTCACTTTAGATAAATCATTTTTTACATCAATAAAATCTTCTATGTCAGGGTGATTACAATCCATATTGAGCATTAAAGCACCACGTCTACCTCTCATACCAATTAATCCTGTAACCATAGAAAACAAATCCATGAAGGAAACAGCACCAGTTGTAGTATTTGCAGCATTATTTACTCTAGAGCCCTTTGGTCTTAGTTTAGAAATAGTAAGTCCTACACCACCACCATAGGAATAAGTTCTTGCTAAGTATTTTGCAGTATCAAATATGGATTCAATGTTATCCTCAACTTTTGGCATTACGTAACAATTTGATAAAGTAATTTTCCTACCAAACTTATCTAGTCCTCTCCCTGCTAAGATACGGCCTGCTGGCATAAATTTTTTATCCTTTATAGCTTTTTTAATAGCATTATTACCACCACTGACTCTAGTCAAGAATCCATCAAAGGATTCATTCTCAAAGCGATACTTTTTTTCATAAATATCTCTCTGAAGATCTGACATTACCCATCCTTGTTCTCTTAATTTAGCTCTCTCTTCTCTATAAATAATATAAAGTCTAGCTACATCAGGACGTGACTTCATAAGTTCAACTTCTACAAAATCTTGAATCTTTTCTATATTTACTACTTCTAATTTACTAAAATCTATAAAAGCCTTATGGGCAATTTCTTGAGCCAGATCTTCATCGATACCTAAATCCGTTTCTCCCATAGCCTTCTTAATTGCATTTACAATTTTCTCTTCCTCAAATACAACTATATTGCCATTTCGCTTTTCAACATGTAACATAATGCTCCCCCTTTATAATGAATCCTTAATAGTTAAAAACAAATTACAGTCAACTATATATAGTGTTATATATGTTATTCGTATACTACATATACCCAATTTATCAAATATTAACTTGAAAATCAAGTATATTATATTATCTTAATATAACATCTGAATTAAAGGGGTCAATATACCTAGTATACCTCCTAAAAGTGCTCCTAACCAAGTAATAGCCTTTAGTTCCTTATTGGCAATATCTAAAATCAATTCCTCAGTAAAATCTACATCGAAGCTATTTACCTTATCTTCTACAATCTTTGATATATTAAATAACTCAATAATATGTGGCAATTCATGTATAGCAAATCCTTCAAATATAGTTCTAGCTATATTATAAATATTTGTAATCATATCCTTATTTATTTTTTCTGCCATAGAAGAAATAGGTTTGTCTAAAAATTGTTCTACTATAATTTGAGTAAAATTAAAGATACTCTCTTCTAATTTAGTTGAATTTAATATTATGTCTATATTAGTATTTAAGTAATTTATTATATTTTCCTTGTTATTTAATTCTGAAGCTTTTAGTTTATCCTGTATCAATTGTAACATAATATCATAATTTTTTTCATCAGAAATATAATTAATTAATACATCCGAAATTCTTGCTAGACCATCATGACCAATAGTTTCCATTAGTCTTGGTACCACCTCTGAAGCCTTGGATTCTAGTAGCTTATCTATTGAAGCCTTAACGAGCATAACTATATTTTTATTTGCATCTTCACTATTTATATATTTTTCAATCATATGAAATACTTTATCAGAAATTAACTCTGGACTAATAAAAGCAATAATTAATTTAGACATATTTTGAGAGACAAGCTCCGAAATGGAATCTTTAATTTTTCTTTGTATTTCAGGATCTTTGAAACTCGTCCTTATACTATATCCGATTTCATTTCCATTTTCATCAATATACTGATTTATAGCAGCTAATAACTCCTCTGGAATCAATTGTGATAGCATTCTTTCATCTTGAGCAAATTCATTTAGCTTTGAATCTAGGTGTCTGATTATTCCATTCTTTAGCTCTGAGGATTTTGATAATTCAATTAAAGATCCCCTCAACTTTTCATCTACTAATCCATAAATTTCTTCAGTATCAAAGCTATTTACTTTATCTTCAATAGCTTTAGATATTAAAGTTTTAAATTGTTCACTCCTGATATGAGAAATTATTATATTCTTTAAATTTTCTTTTATTTTCTTTATAAATCTATCATAATTTTCACCTAGCAAATTATCTAAAATCCCCTTCATAGATTGTTGGCTTTCTTTTAATTTGTTTAGTTTATCTTCTAACCACAATTTAATTTCTCTATCCGTTCTTTTATTAGCTAAAGCCTCAACTATAGTTTCTGGTGATAATAAATAGTTTCCTACTGTTTCCCCTATACTTTTAGCAATCCTCTCTCTCTCCTTCGGTATAAGGCCTGGAGTAAAGGGTATTTTTATATTCATTATTCTTTTCTCATGATGAGGTCTAAACAGCATCTTTATAGCAAGCCAATTTGTAAAATATCCTATGATTGCTCCAACTATAACTGGTACTAAAATTTTCATATTTTCTCCTTTCTAAAGCATTGAGATGAATGCATAGGCGGTTTTTTTGCTTTCCATGCAAAAAAACCGCCCCCTTTCACGCTACATAAGCTTACATATATTATTTGTAAATTCAATAGGGTCCTCTATAGGTAATCCTTCTATTAATAAGGCTTGATTATATAATAAGTTAGTATAAAGCTTTAGTTTATCCTTATCATTTTCAAAGGCAGATTTTAATGTGTCAAATACATGGTGATGTATATTAATTTCCAATATTTTATCAGCCTTTATACCCTGATTATCTGGCATTTGACTTAAGATTTTCTCCATTTCTATTGAAAGTTCCCCTTCGCTAGATAGGCAAACAGGATAATTTTTAAGTCTCTTAGAAGGTTTTATTTCCTTTATTTTATCTGATAAGCTTTCCTTCATAAATGAAAATAGCTCCTTATTTTCTTCTATTTCCTTTTCATTATCCTTATCCTTTTCATCAGCTTCTATACCTAAATCACCTGACGATACAGATTTAAATTCCTTTTCCTTATATTGCATTAGCATTTTAATTGCAAATTCATCTATATCATCTGTGAAATATAAAATTTCGTAGCCTTTATCCTTTACTAATTCAGTTTGTGGCAATTTATCAATTCTCTCTACAGATTCGCCAGCTGCATAATAGATATATTTTTGCTCTTCTGGCATTCTACTTACATATTCCTCTAAGGTAACCATTTTCTTTTCCTTTGACGAATAGAAAATAAGCAGGTCTTGTAATACTTCTTTGTGCATTCCAAAATCACTATAAACTCCGAATTTCAATTGTTTTCCAAATCCTTTAAAGAATTCCTCATATTTTTCTCTTTCATTCTTTAGGATTAAAGTTAATTCATCTTTAATTTTATCTTCTATCTTCTTTGCAATCAACTTTAATTGTCTATCATGCTGTAATATCTCTCTAGATATATTTAAGGATAAATCTTCTGAATCTACAATTCCTTTTACAAAGCTAAAATAATCTGGAAGTAAATCAGCACACTTATTCATTATAAGTACCCCATTGGAATATAACTCAAGTCCCTTTTCGTACTCTTTTGTGTAAAAATCATAAGGAGTTTGACTTGGTATAAATAATAAAGCATTATACCTTACGACACCATCTACAGATAGATGAATTGACTTTATAGGTTCATCAAATCCAAAATGCTTTTCTGAATAAAAATTCTTATAATCTTCTTCTGTTAATTCATTTTTATTTTTTCTCCATATTGGAACCATACTATTTATTACTTGCTCTTCTTCATATTGTTCATATTCATCTTCAGAGCCTTCCTTTAATCTGCTCTTTGTAACATCCATTTTAATTGGATATCTAATAAAGTCAGAATATTTTTTAATAATTCCCCTCAATCTATATTCTTCTAAAAATTCATCATAATTCTCGTCTTCTGTATTTTCCTTGATTGTAAGTATTATATCTGTCCCAACAGTATCTTTTTCTATAGGCTCTATTGTATATCCCTCAGCACCCTCAGACTCCCATTTATATCCTTCATTGGCTCCAAAGGTTTTACTTATAACTGTTACCTTGTCCGCTACCATGAATGCAGAATAAAATCCAACACCAAATTGGCCAATTATATCAAAGCCATCTTTCAATTCATTTTCATTTTTAAATGCAAAGGAACCACTATTTGCAATCACACCGAGATTCTCTTCTAATTCTTCCTTTGACATTCCAATTCCTGTATCTGATACGGTCAATGTGCGATTTTCTTTATCTGCTATAATCTTAATGTAATAATCATCTTTATTAAAGCTTATGCTCTCATCAGTCAAAGCTTTATAATAAATTTTATCAATAGCATCAGACGAATTGGAAATCAGCTCTCTTAAAAATATCTCTTTATGTGTGTAAATTGAATTTACCATCAAATCAAGCAAACGCTTTGACTCTGCTCTAAATTCCTTTCTTTCCATAGATATCTTCCCTTTCCTTTTTTATATTATAATTTTTTTAGCACTCTAAGTGTTAGAGTGCTAATAAGAAAAATGTACCATATTTATTTTTTTATGTCAAGAACAAGAAATATTAGTGATAGTTTTTATTTTAAGGTTTTAATACTACTTTAATACAATTATCAGCTTTTTTATCAAATATCTCATACCCATGTTTTCCTTCATCTAAGGATAATCTGTGAGTTATTATATCAGTAGCATCAAACTTTCCTTGATTAATAAGCTTAAGAATAGGTTCTACATAGGAATGTGCAGGACATTGCCCCATTTTTATAGTAATATTTCTTGAAAAGAAATCCCCTAAAGGAAACATATTATATCTAGCACCATATACCCCTACCATAGATATAGTTCCACCTTTTCTAACTGCTTGAGTAGATATTTCAATTGCAGATTTTGAGCCTCCTTGAAGTTTTAATGCAGTTTCCATCTTTTCAATAAACGACATCTTTCCATCCATTCCAACACAATCAATTACTACATCTGCTCCCCCATTTGTTAGTTCTTTTATATATTCTCCAGTATTATCATATTCTTCAAAATTTACTACTTCTACACCATTGTATCTTTTAGCATGCTCTAATCTATATCCAACTCTATCTACTGCTATTATTCGTTTAGCACCTTTAAATGCTGCCCATTTCATAGATAATAGTCCTACCGGTCCAGAACCTAGTACTACTACTGTGTCACCATTTTTTACTCCACCGTTTTCAACTCCCCAATAAGAAGTTGGTAATATATCCGTAAGAAATAGTACCTGCTCATCCGTTAGTTCTTCAGGTATAACCGTAGGACCTACATTTGCATAAGGTACTCTAAGATATTCTGCTTGACCTCCATCATACCCTCCATAGGTGTTGCTATATCCAAATATAGCTCCAGTTTCTCCATTATCATTGGAATTATCACATTGACTCCATAAATCATGCTCACAATACCAGCAATGCCCACACGCTATTGGAAAAGGAACAATAACTCTATCACCCTTTTTAACCTTATTCACACCTTTACCCACTTCTTCTACGATACCCATGGTTTCATGCCCCAAAATAAATCCCTTTGGCATATTAGGTACCATTCCATGAACTAAGTGCAAATCAGATCCACATATAGCTGTTGATGTTACCTTAACTATAATATCATCCTCATTTTGTATCTTTGGATCATCAACCTTTGCTACCCTCACATCATTTATTCCCTCATATACTATTGCCCTCATGAAATCCCTCCAATTAAGTTATAGGATTATCTTTTCCAAGTAAGGTATGAATATGCAATGATAGCCGAAAGTAGAAAAATAGAAAATAGTAGGAAATTATCCTACTATCCCTTATTAGCTTCTTTTTTCAATCTATAAAACATTATATTATTTTCTATATCTATATGCTGTAATAAGCTTATCTCTAATTCCTTCAGTCTATCGTAAGTATTTACATAAGTAGGACATCCTGTAGGTGGAACTAAATAGTCATTTGTAATCTCTCGAATTTTCTTAACTAGCCCTTCTAATTCTTTATTATCCTTCTCAACGTTCTCAATTTCCTCTACTATATTTTCTAACAGCTTTTGTGAAGGTTCCTTTTCATAGTCAATTATCATATAAAATAACTTTCTTTCTTCTTTAATGATATGAGATTCTAATACTGTCTTTAATCCTCCAAATAATCTATGAACCTTTTCAAGAACATCTCCAGAATCGTCAAAATGAACTTTAAATATTGTATATACCAATTTTTCTAATTCTGGTAATTCCTTTTTTAATGGAGTATGATGCTTCTTGAGGATATACTCTATTATCTGAGAGTATTTCTCAGTATTCAAATCTATTTCTTGGCTATGGAAATTTGTCACGGATATCTCTCCTTCTAATTTTTATTATAATCTTATTAATTATTTTATTTATTATTTGTTTGTTTTTTAGTGATACCCTATTATGACCTAGTTAATCCAACTATTTTTTGTAGTAGTTAGAAGATATAACGTCTTATTTCTTATAAAGCTTTCTTTTTTTCATTGAACCTAAATTCTTTATAACCCATCAATACTACCCAAACATAGGCAAGAGTTTTTGGTATCATTAAGATTCCAATCCATGGAATTGTATTAGCCCATAGCACTACAGGTATATATAAAACGAAAGATAATACAATCGCCAGCCACATGAATTTAAAATTATTGTCATCACACTTCTTTGCTTCAGAATAAAAAATAGAGATAATAATAGCACCCATAATAGCAAATGGAATATTTCTATATATTCCCCATGAAACAGGTGCATTATAGTTTAACCAATCATTCTGAGGAAAAACACATAATCCTATTCGTATAATACTCAAAGCATAAATTGAAAATGTAAGTCCCTTATTCCCCCTAATTCTGTAACGCTGTCTCCATATATGATATAAAATTACATAAAAGATGGTCATTGTAATAGATGTTATAAATTTTCCTATCCCAAGTGCAACAGCGTTGGCTTCTAATCCTGTTGTTAGTAAAGCGTATGACCGAGGTATTAAATGAAATGAATCTCCTGCCCCTAGTACAACAGCCATAATACCAAATAACTTAAATTGCTTGTTGTTTCCACCCTTTAATATCATTATCATTCCTATTGTAATAACCCCTACTAAATAAACTGCATCAAATAAAGTTTCCATAATTGCCTGCATAATAATCACTCCTTAATTATATTGATGAACATTGTTCATTGATGTTCAAATTAAAAATCATACTGTAGTATGATTTTAATCTGACATTATTTTTTTTAGAATTGCTATAAAAAAACTTATATCTTCCTCTTCTTTTCTAAGCATAATAAGCATATTTTCAAAAATAAATTCTGCTGTTTTTTCTTTTGAGATTGCTTCTGACCATGAATACTGTCTTAATCCATTATCCATATCCATTAATATTTTAATCTTAGAATAGATTTTCTCAAAATATTCATTTTCCCTTTGTTTTCCAAGTATCTTTTCCTGTGTCTTTAGCAAAGCAAGCTGTTCTAGCCAGTTTTCTTTAAATTTGAGAAGATAATGATATAAAGTGCTATAAATCTTCTCTAAATTATCATAGAAGTTATTGTAAGAGAGATCTTGCCAATCAACATTCGCAAAAGCACCTTCCCAAAAATCTTCAATAATAGCTACTAGCAGATCTCCTTTTGAAGGAAAATAGTTATATACTGTACCTATGGCTATTCCACTATTCTTAGCAACAGCACGAATATTTATATTTGAAATACCTTCCTTCATAGCAATATCTTTAGCTTCTGATAAAATAATCTCTCTATAATTTTTATTATAGTTTTCCATGTCTTATTTCACCTCGTGAACATCGTTCACGTCCATAATATAACAATAATTCCTTATTGTCAAGCTTTATTTTTCAAGTACAACAAATTGAACCTCTTATATATTTATTGACCTTGTATATCTATAACTACTATTTCTGGTGGATTGAATATTCTAGGTAATCTTGGATTAAATGATACCCCTCTACTTACAATGTGAGTATAACTTTCCTGCTCATACACTCCTCCAGCATATTTGGGAAAAAATCCTTGATTTAGTGCAAAAAGTCCATTTAATATAAATGGAATACGTACCTGTCCACCATGAGAGTGCCCCGAAAGTACCATATCAAAAGGTAAAAAGTTATAAAAATCAACAGCTTCTGGTCTATGAGATAATAACACCTTATATCCTGATACATCTTCTATATTAGAAAATGATTTATATATTTCTTCATTCCAATTAGACTGGGGTCTTTCATATTTGATTATATCTGGATCATCTACACCTGCCATAACTAACTCAACTCCGTTAATATCTACTTTCCTATAATCATTCTCTAATACAATTATATTAAAGGATTTGAAAACTTCCTTAATATAATCTACTTCATCTGTCCAAATTTCATGATTGCCTGTAACATAAAAGACAGGTGCAATATCACCAGCTAGAGCAATTATGTTGGGATTTTGCTTTTTTATTTTATTTATAATCTTACTTTGATTTTTACCATATACATGACTATGTAAATCTGATATAAGCACAATTCTTATAGAATGACTATCTAATATCTTATCGGTTCTTATCTTATAGTTCTTCACAATAAGTCCATTATAAAAAGCTGATAAAATAAAAATTATAAGTAGAACTTTCCTATTCGTTATAATAAATTTAGATTTTCGTTTTTCTTTAATCATATGTCCCCCAATATATATTTTAGTAAATCACAACTAAATTTTATATATATTATACCTAATTCAAGTGTTGAGTAAGTTACATATATGTTACAATGAAATTATAAATATAAATACTAAAATTACTATAAAGAAATCATGACCACCCGTAAAACGGGTGGTTTGCTCTAGCCCTATAAGGGCATGGTACTTGCTGTGTCTCAAGACACATTGAAAGGTCTGCCAACCGCTTTATTTTCTCAAGCAACCCCTAAAGGGGTTCTTCTTATATTTAGTTTTTTATTTTTTCCCCAGTAAAAGGGTCTACAAATT
>NZ_JAHLOH010000012.1:0-37840 GCF_018917285.1 Tissierella carlieri
TTGTAACCACCAGTTTCTCCCTCCATGTATTCTTTAACTAATTTTAACTTAAACTCAAATGAATATTTAGACATGATAATACCCCCTGAATCCGTGTCCGGATTTAGGGGGTAACATCAAATTTGATATTGCTTGTTCATATAATCTTCCTTCATCGTCATAATAATAGCTAATTGTCTTATAAAACCCTTCTTTATATTTAGTCTCTTTCTTAATCAATTGTCCATTACTATATTCAAAAACAGTGGCTCCAAGGAAATTTCCCTCTCCATCTTTTTCAATAGTCTTTATTAGTTTATTCTCCTCATCATATATGTTTTCATACAAATACACAACAACATCATCTATATCTGTAAAATGTCTATTAAGTCTTTTTTCAATCAAATTGAATTTTTCGTCATATATATTTTGATAAATAATTTCACCATCTACCTTGCCCATACGTTTAGTCTTTTCTCTAACCATATCTTCCTTGCAATTATATTCTATTTCTTCGATTCCATAGTATATTGTTTCTTCAATATAGTCATTGAAATTATATTGGTAGGATGTTCTTTTCAAAAATGTTTCATTTAAGCTGTTATCATTCATTATATCCCCTCCTTTTTATCTAAAAAGATATATAAGGCCCTCTTATTCAGAACATCATTAAATCTTTAAATAATTCAACAGTTCTGCAAAAGAGGGCTAAAATATAAACTCTATCACTATTATCTTAAAATAAGAATTTTTTATATCCTTTTCTTTAGCTTATATAAAGTATTATTATCTAAACAACTGACCCCTATAGAAGACCATAAAAGCAATAGCATCAGGGTATCCTATTGTTTTTATTTTCTGAATGTATGATACAATTATAACAATCACAAGTTTTCTTTACAATTGATTTATTTCCCTATATTTCGACATACTATAGGGTCGAGGAAATATATGAAAATTTCTAGTGATATTAAATAATTATAAATTAAAAGTCTGTGCTATTCTATTAATTAAATCCTTTATCTCTCCGCCCTCGAAAAAATATGATAAACTTAATTCCGATGTACATAACTTCTTGTATTTTATACTGGTTTCTTTTATCATATCAAATATCTGTGATGTGATCTTGGCTTGGTTTATTCTTCCAGATCCGACTATAGATATCCTCGTAGTATCATTAACTTCCACCTCTATAAATCTGTCTACATTAGTTACTATCTCCTTTCTTATGGTGGAAAATAATCTCATGTATTCTTTAGAGCAAGTAAAAGTAATATTTAAATCTTCATTTATTGAATTATTTTCTGTCATTCCAATATCCAAATTATATCTACCTAATATCTTAAATACATTTGATAATTTATCTATTTTATTAGGAATATTCTTTATTTTTACTTCTATTTGGCTATCGTCCACTACTAGTGATAGAACTTTTAATTCCTCCATCTTATCACTCCCTATCATTGTTCCAATTTCATCTTTGAAACTATTTCCAATATATATAGGCACTTCAAACTTTTTGCCCAATGCTAATGCTCTTTTGTCAATTACCTTAGCACCTAATCTAGCCATCTCCAAGACAATATCATAATCTATCTTTGGTATTCTAAGGGCATTTTCATATACTCTGGGATCAATAGAATATATGCCATCTACATCTGTATATATTTCACAAGGACAATTGAATTTAGCTGCTAATGCTACAGCAGTGGTGTCTGAGCCCCCTCTTCCTAATGTTGTGATATCTCCATTTTCATTAATTCCTTGAAAGCCTGCTATAACTACTACATTTCCTTCTTCTAAATATTTTTTTATTAAATCGTCCTCAATGCCTGCTATACTTGCCCTAGTATAGTTTCCTACAGTATTTATTCTACCTTGAACTCCTGTTAATGAAACAGCTTTGCATCCTAAATTATTTAATGCAATGGAAAGTAAAGCTATTGATTGTTGCTCTCCTGTTGACAATAAAACATCCAACTCTCTATCCAATGGATTCAAAGTTATTTCTTTAGCCAACTCAATAAGTCTATTTGTACTCTTTCCCATAGCTGAAACTACAACTATAATGTCCTTAGTAGATTTCTTTCTTTCAATTATCTTTTTAGAAACTTGAATAATCTTTTCAGTGGTTTCTACTGAACTACCACCATATTTCTGAACAATCATGAAATCACGTCCTTTTTTACACTTCTAGCCTTGCCACAAAATAATTCTTAGAATCTATCATAAATATATCAATTAATTTTTCTAATTTCTTTTTTGATATCAATTTAGTGGTAAATGCAATGCTATCCTTCTTTTCAATCATATCTTCTATAATTTCATTATCAATTATATATTTTTCTATTTTAACCTTGGTATCCTCCTTCACATTAATTCTCATATAATATTTGCCTCGATATAATTGATTAATGTTATTTAACTCACTATTTTCTAAAGAACAATTTCTTTGATAGGTATTGGACGTAATATCTATTAAATCACTTAATACTGCATTAGCTGTAGGAAATCTTCCAGCACCTTCTCCAAAGAATCTTAATTCTCCTACATTATCTCCTATAAAAGAAACCAAATTATTTGCATCATCAACTTTACTAAAATAAGAATTTTGGCTCATTATAACTGGCTCCACAGAAGCATAATACTTATTATCATTTACAATTGCTGTACCTAATAACTTAACTGTACAACTCATTGATTTTATATTCTTTATATCACTAAAGTTTATACTATTAATTCCATAACATGAAATATCTTCTTCACCTATCTTGTCTTTAAATGCAATAGTAGATAAAATCCTAAGTTTTCTTCTAGTATCATAACCTTCAATATCATCAGTAGGATTTGCCTCTGCATACCCTAACCTTTGACTTGTTTCTAATGCTTCCTGGAAATCCAAGTTTTCTGATATCATCTTTGTCAGTATATAATTAGATGTTCCATTTAATATGCCTCTTATTTCTTGTATTTGGTTTATATTTACCTGCTCTTTTAATGGTTTTATAATAGGGATGCCACCACCTACACTAGCTTCGTATAAAAAAGATTTATTCTTTGCTTTCGCTAAATTTGTTAACTCTTCCAGATGTTTTGCAACCACAGCTTTATTAGCTGTTATTACATCCTTCCCTTTATTTAATGCTTCTTTTATATAATAATATGGGTTATCTAAACCTCCCAAAACTTCAATAATTATATCAATATTATCATCTTCAATTATTTCGTAAATATCGGTGGTTAGTTTCTCTTTATCTATTTCAATATCTCTCTTCTTATCTATATCCTTTACCAAAATCTTAGATATGCTAATTTCTTGTTTTATTAGCTTCTCTAGATACTTCTTTCTTTCTTCTAGTATCTGTACAATACCTATTCCCACTGTTCCCAATCCTAATAAGCCAATATTCAACATTAATTTTCCCCCTCCTTTTGTATTAAATAATATCTTATCCAGTTATCTACTAAAATTTGCGAATAGCCGCTCCATGTATTTTCAGGTATTAGAGTAAAATCATCATTAGGAAAATAATTCTTAGGTAAATCTGGTGATAATCCTTTATCTCTATCTCTTCTATATTCATTGTATAAAGTATACCTATCATACTCTGGATGGCCTGTAATATATATCTGTTTCCCTTTTCTTCCAGCTACTATGTATATCCCAGCATCATTTGATTTTGATAAAACTTCTAATTCTTCTATATCTTTTATATCTTCTTCTTTAATCTCAAAATACCTAGAATGCGGAGAAAGTATCTTTTCTCCACATCTCTCAAATAGTGGGGAGTTTATATTTACAATCTCATGGCTGAATATCCCTGCTACCTTTTTATCTGTTGTATGCCTAGGTATCTTATAATTGTGATATAATCCTGCTACTGCTGCCCAACATAGATAGATAGTAGACTTAATATACTCATTAGAATAATCTATTATAGCTTTCAACTCTTTCCAGTAGGATATCTCATTAAAATCTACAAATTCCAAAGGGGTGCCAGTTATTATCATTCCATCATAATTTATATTTTTTATTTCACCTAATGTTTTATAAACTTTCTCTAGATAACTTAGATTTGTATTCTTAGACCTATATGTTTCTGTATATAAAAAATCTACCTGTATATCTATAAAGCTGTTTCCTAGTAATTTTAACAGTTGAAACTCCGTATCTAATTTATTTGGCATTAAATTTAATACTAATACTTTTGGCAAATCTTCAGATTTACTTTTAGAATTAATATCTATATTTTCCTTTCTAAGTAAATCTATGGCTGAAATATTTATATCAATTACTAATCCCATGTCTTACCCTCCTAATCCTATTTCAAAAGCTTTTATTATATCTCCAATATTCTCAGAACTAAATATCCCTCCTCATGCATGTAAGTTCTAAACTCTCCCCTGACAGTTGTTAACATGGAAATCACTAATTCTAGTTTTTTTCATTTTCTAATCCTCCTTTTTATAATTAAAAAATCCCTTTCTAAGATAAGAAGGGATTTATAATGCAAAAAGATATAGATTCCGCCTCTTATCTCTCAGTTTTCACCGCAGGAATTAGCACATTTTTTAAACTATATAGCTTAAAATTGTTGCTGGGTTTCATCGGGCCAGTCCCTCCACCTCTCTAGATAAGAAAATATTAAGTTGTAATTAAAAAACCTTCTTAGCTAATGCTAAGAAGGTCGATTTTCTATGAAATCTCTCTTATCGCCATTAGCAGAACCACCTTGCCAAATGGCAGGTTGGCGTAGGGTCATAGAGCTAATTCTCTACCCTAACTCTTGATAAGCAATACTATTAAATTGTTAAAATGATATTAACACAGAGGATTAAATATGTCAATGAAAAAATATCTTTTATTAATTCTTATGCTTTGAAATTATAAATTGGCTTTATTATGTCAATGACCTCAGCAGTTTCAGTAATATTATTTAATATTTCTTCAATCGCTTTATATGCAAATGGTGATTCATCTAAAGTATGTTCACTTATGGATGTAGAATAAATTCCTTCCATACTCTTTTTAAACTCATCTAAAGTGACAGCCTCCTTTGCAACATTTCTGCTCATAAGCCTTCCTGCTCCATGAGGAGCTGAATAATTCCATTCAGGATTACCCTTTCCAATGGCGATTATGGAACCATCTCTCATATTTATAGGAATTAGAACTTTTTCACCTTTATAGGCTGCTATGGCACCCTTCCTAATGATATTATCCTTGAAATTAATATAGTTATGAATAGTCTCAAAATAGTTAAATTCACTTAGCTCTTTTCCAAGTAAGTTTTTAAGAATAATATCTGACATTACTTCACGATTTAAACTTGCATATTCTTGACATATCCTCATATCATTTAAATACTTTTCTCTATGCTCCCCAGTTAAATAGCACAAAGCCTTGGGATATTTAGGCTGAAGTTCTGCATAGTCCTTTTCTAACTCTTCAAGAACCTTCTTTATTTCTTTTCTTCTGCCTTCTGCTTTATAGCGAGCAATTATTTCTTCTCTTTTAATAAAATAATCACCCTTGCCGCTACATAAATCTATTGCTAGTCTTTGATATATCTCTGCCACTTGCTTACCTAGGTTTCTGCTGCCTGAATGGATTACTAAATATTTATTGTTGTTGCTATCTACTCCGATTTCAATAAAGTGATTGCCACCCCCGAGAGTTCCTATACTTCTTTCAATTCTTTTAGTATCCTTCAAATCTCTAAGGCAATACAAATCCTTTAATTTATCAAATTTAAACTTTCTTTCATTATGTGTAGATTTTCCAGAAGGAATCTTTTTGTTTATTATATCATCTAACCTTGGTAAGTCTATGTCTATATCTCTAAGTTCTACAGTAAGCATTCCACATCCTATATCAACTCCAACAATATTGGGTATCACCTTATCCCCCATATCAGCTGTAAATCCAATTACACAACCCATACCTTGATGAACATCTGGCATTATTCGAACCTTTGAATCCTGGATGAAATCTTGATTTAACAAATCAAGTATTTGCTCCTTTGCTCCGTCTTCAAGATTATCAGTAAATATCTTGGCAATATTATATCTTCCTTGTAATTCCATTTAGTCACATCCTTCTTTAATCATATTATCATATATCAAGTGTGGCTCTATTCTTTCCTTCTTTCTTAGATTTATATAAGGCCATATCTGCTCTTTTAACTACAGATGAAAAATCTTCATCATCTTTATTAAAATAAGAAGCACCTATTGAGATAGTTATATGGTATTTTTCGCCTTGGTCCTCATACTCAAAATTTTCTATATCTCTTAAAATCTTATCTGTAAATGAATCTAAATGTTCTTCTTTCAGCCCTTCACAAATAAGAAGGAATTCTTCTCCTCCCCATCTACAAAGAAAATCTGTTTTTCTTGTAGATTTATTTATGATTTCTACAAGATTTCTTAAAACTCTATCCCCTACATCATGTCCGTAACTATCGTTTATTTTTTTGAAATCATCTATATCAAAGATAACAACGGCAAAAACATTATTATATCTTTTAAATAAATAAAATGTTTCTTGCAGCTTTTTTGTGGCAGCTCTCCTATTAAAAGCCTTAGTGAGTTCATCTATATTTAATTTTTCTCTTAATTCTTTATTAGAATTTTGATAATACCAATGTTCTAAAATTAATACTATTAAAATTCCTATAAGGATCAATCCAAGTGATAAAACTCCTACTAATGCAGTCATTTTAGAAATAGCTTTATCACCATCCTCAGAAATTTCATCTATATAAGGTTGAATGTCATCAAAATAAACACCCATTGCAATAATCCAATTATATTCTTTATATAACTTTGCATAAGTTAATTTTTCAGCAACTTCGTCACGTGTTTTCTTTTTAAAAAAATAGGTAAAATATATTTCCCCATTTTCTTTAATTCCGTTGAGTTCTGTTAGGTAAGGATAATTACCTTCAATATCTTGAGTCTTTGTAGATAAATACGTACCTTCTGTGTCTTTTAAGTTTGGATGGATGAGGCGAATGGCATAATTGTCTCCACCATCATAATTCACAATCTCATTAATCCAAATATAAGCATCATTTTCAAAGCTATCACTATGTATTCGTTTCTTTATAGATTCTGTAGTTGCATGTTTTATGTAATCTTTAGTAACTCCATAAAAAATATAATATTTTCCATAATCATCTTCATTATACGTTATAGCCTTTTTCTTTAAATCATCAATATAATCATAGACATCTCTTGTATCCTCCATATGGCCTATATTATTCTGGTATAAAATTTTATCTGTAGATCTATCTAATATAAATATATCGAAAGCCTCTTTGATAGTTCCTGTATCAAAGTAGTCAATGACTTTCTCTAAAAAATCTTCTTTTTCTGATCTATAATATTCTTCTATAACTTTAGTAGCTCTATTTATACGATTTCTATTTACTTCCATTATCTCAACTTGTGTTTGCTCAATATTATTTATCATATTATTGACTGAATCCCTAAGAAAATCCTTCTTTATATCTATAATGCGATCTTTAGTATATTGGGCATATAATACTTTTACATCCTTAAATGTAGATATGTAAGAATAATTCAAAATAACCAGTAAAGAAGCTATGGAAAAGATAAGTAAAAAAATATATAGTTTTCTTACTCTCTCCAGGCTATCAATTCTGTCAATCAATTTATGTATCCGCTTTTTCAATTGGACCATCCTTTCGGCTCACTAATTACCTTCCTATTTATAATTTCATTGTATCATAACTGTTATAATAGTTGTAACTCGTTATATAAAATTATTCGAATATTAAAGAAATGCTCCAGCCTATAAAGACTGGAGCATTCTCTAGCTAATGTTTAAAGCTACTAATCTACCTTCTTCAAATCTTATTATATCATCATAATATTTAGTAAAATCTTCGTTCACTTTATGAGTAATAAATAAGACTGTAAGATCATCTCTTTTCAATAAATATTCTTCTATTTTTCTTTAAAGTTTATTATTTAAGAAAAGCTAATCTGATTAATATTCTTTATTCTTATTTCTCCATTCACTTTTACTAAGTTTATAATAGTGGAATTCTTCATTTTCAATCTCAATACTACTTATATAGCTAAATCCACATTTTTGAATTACTCTATTTGAAGGTATATTATGTGTTAGCGCTATTGCGTTTAGCACCTCAATATTAGTATTTTCAAATAAACACCTTATTAATCCTTGTGCCGCCTGAGTTGTATATCCCTTAGATCTATAATTCTTTGAAATAGCATAGGCTATCTCTCTATTGGGTGGTGGCAATTCATCTTTTAAACCTGTACAACACCACCCAATAAACTCATTCGTTTCCTTTAATATGATACCTAAAAATAGTAACTGGTTCTGAATATTAGGAACAGTTTCTAAAAATTCTTTATTACTTTTTATATGAAAATCTATTAACCATTCCTTACGCTGTTCCTTTGTTGATTTTCAATCAGGTAAATAATCTGTTATTTCAGGCTGTAATGTAAGATCATATAACTCATCCAAATCCTCTAATCTAAATTCTCTTAATACTATATCCTTACAATCTATTGTAAAGACATTTTTTGAGCTTATCTCTTCATAACTCGTAATTTTACTTTTAGACATAATTATTACTCCTCCCTTATTATTAAATACACCTACTTTTTAATCTTTAAATATTCCTCTTTTGTAAGAGAATAATAGGGTTCTCCATTGTAAAAATCAAACTCTTCAGGTAGACCACTAACAAAGTACTGAAATTTAAATCCAAGCTTTTGTATTACTCTATTTGAGGCCATATTTTCTGGTTTTGCTAAGGCAATAATTTTTTGAAGCCCTATTGTATTAAAACAATAGTGAATCAATGCAGTCATGGCTTCAGTAGCATATCCATGTCCCCAGTAATCTTGCCCAATCAAATAATATATCTCCTTCTCTGGATAGAAGCAATCCAGAATTCCAACTCCACACCAACCAATAAATTTACCTGTCTCTTTTAAAAAGATTGCAAAAGAATATTTAAAATCTCCCTCAAAACCAGTTTCATAAGAATTAATCAACCATTTAAATAAACCTCTATATTCTTCAAAAGACATAACTTCCATATCCATATATTTGAACAGCTGTTTATTTTGCGTTAATTCAAAAGATTCTAATAAGTCCTTCTCGATATACGGTCTAATTACTAATCTACTTGTTTCAATTCTCATTTTTTTATCACATTAAGACTCCTTTTTATTGTTTTTTGTTCTTCTCTTCTTTAAAAATATATTGGCATAAACTCACCTCCTACAAAAAATTAAAAGGCTGTAATGAAATTAGATTTCATTTACAACCTTAGTAGAATTATTGTTATTTTATATATGCAAAATAGATAGACAAATGTCTATTTATTACATAAAAATGCCATACGTTAAGTATGGCATTTAATAACATAACAAATATAGAAATATGCAAATTAAAAGATCATAATAAAAAATTAGTATTCTTTTAACAACATAAATTTATAAAAGGTATAAACGCAAAAACTATTTCTTAACATTGATTGTCTTAAAAATGCATTGTCCGTGAATTCAGAATTGAAAAATTTCAAAATAAATAGAATAACTTAATCAAAAATATTTCACCTATTAAACACAAGAACTTAAAAAATGTAATATTAAATGTCCACATTTTAAAAATGAATTTTATAGTGTAAATATTTACCACAAATATATGATGATCTAGTTTTGCAAATCGTACCACTTACAATGAGGGTGATTATAATAGAGTCTGTAATCAAGGCTTCCATCATGTCTTTTTAGTGAATGGTGATGATGAAATGATTCATAATCCCAGAAGATCATTGCCAATGGCAACTGGCAATCTATCTTTATATTAATTTTCCATTAATAAAAACATACTACAATATTGTATTAGCTGTAGCATAAGATTGTGCTTGTGATTCCCACATATTTTTATATAACAGACAACTTAAAAGCAATTTTTCATGGCTTCCTACCCCTACAATTCTCCCTTCTTTCATAACAACAATTTTGTCAGCAAATTTAACTGAACCTAATCGATGAGTTATTATCACGGCTGTTTTATTCCTTGCGATTTTTGCAAAACGTTCATATATTTTCGTCTCTTCTACAGGGTCAATTGCAGCAGTAGGCTCATCTAATATTATTAATTCGTGGTCTCTATAAACACCTCTAGCAATTGCTACTTTCTGCCATTCCCCACCTGACAAATCTACACCGTCAAACTCTCTAGATAGCATAGTCTCATATCCATTTGGAAAAATATCAGTATCTAACCGAAGTCCAGATTGCACAACAGCCACATCTATATCTTGTTGTGTTTTTGACTCAGATTCCATATCACTGATTGTAATATTATCTGATAACTCAAGCTGATACCTCTGGAAATTCTGAAATACACCTGTGATTCCTGTAAACAATACTCTTGGTGTAATCTCCTTTGTTGATTTATTGTTATGCGTAACTCTTCCATTTTGCGGCAGATACAATCCAGTAATCAAACGAATCAATGTAGATTTGCCAGCTCCATTTTCTCCTACTACAGCAATTGTTTCTCCTCTATGAATTGTTAAATTCACATTTTCCACTGCATTTATATCGGAACAAGGATAAGAGAAACTAACATTTTCTAAACTAATCTCTCCATGAAAACTTTCCTCCTGTACCTTTTCGCATCCTTCTCTTTCTTCAAGCTCTAGAAATCTTAAATAGTTTTGTACTTTTCCAAAATTATTTGCATAATATCCTAGACGTCCACATATAACTTGTTCCATCATATTAAACATACTTTCAATAGAAGCAAAAACTGCAGCAAAAGCACCTACAGATATCTCGTTATTCATCAATGCATCAACAAGCATCCATAAAATACCCATATATCCTATAAGTGTAGCCAACTTAGTACTAAGCTCTATCAAATTAACCTTCATATCCGCCTTCCACTTCAAGTGGTTAATCTGTACCAATGTTTGTTTTAACAATTCCATAAAATACGGACATGCACCTAAGATACGTGTTTCCTTTACATACTTCCTACCCGACAGACAATTTTCATAATATTCACCTTTTCTTCTAAGGGGCGCCGATTTATCTTCCAGTTTTGAAAACACCTTTACACGTATGAACTGTGTAAACATAACAGGTAAAAAAACTACAAGTAACGATACTACTAACACCGGTTTTAATAAAAATAGATATGTGCCCATGAAAAGAAAATATGGGAAATAAAATAACATTACATCCATAATTGTATTTATAAGATTTATAGCAAAGTCTATTCCAGAATAAGATTTATTAATATGATCTAAAATTTCATTATTTTCAAAGCAAATGGGGTCTAGTTTGTTCATTTTCAAATTTACAGTGCTAGTAAGTTGTCCTCGTACTTTAGGATCATAAGTCTCAGCTATAAAATTAGCAAGTCCATTTGTAATTTGTTCAAATACTTTTATTGAAAACAGAAATAGCAGTGCAAAAATAGCACTTTTTATTGTACCTTTATCATTTGATAAATCAGCTACCTTATCAAATAATACCTGCATCCCAAATGTTGATGCTGCAATGGACACTCCATTAAAAGCAAAGAGTATATAGTTAAACGTAACTAGCCTAGGTGAAACGGATACGATCTGAGGAAAAACTTTTCTAAACATAGTCCATATTGTTATATTCTTTTGTACATGCTCCTTATTCATCATACCAACTCCTTTGTGCCTTAAACATATTAGAATAGATACCGTTTTTTTGAAGTAATTCATCATGGCTACCACATTCAGCAACAACCCCGTCATCTACTACCAATATTTGATCAGCAATTCTTGCAGCACCTAGTCTATGAGTAATTAGAATTGTTGATTTTCCTTTACTTACTTTTCTAAATAATTCGTATACTTTACTTTCACTAATTGGATCAAGTGATGCAGTAGGCTCGTCAAGAATATGTATAGGCGCCTTACTTATCAGATTTCTGGCGATAGCAACCCTTTGCCATTGACCTCCAGATAAATCTATTCCATCTTTCATTAATTTGCCTAACGGTGTATCAATACCTTTTGGCATCTTTTTAATAGATTCCGTCATATCCATACTGTCCAGAGCATTTTCCACTAAAGTTTTTTGTTCATCAATCTTATGATTTTCTCCACAATTACCTAAAATCACATTATCCTTAATCGTCACGTAATACTTTGCAAAATCCTGAAATACCACAGAGAAATATGCTTTTAACTGTTCTTGTGTAAAGTTTCTTAAATCTTTCCCATTAATTAGTATCTTACCCTCATAATTATCATATAGCCCTGTAAGTAACTTTGTTATAGTCGTTTTGCCAGCACCATTTTTCCCAACAAAGGCATACGCTTTACCTTTCTCTAACCTCATAGAAAGACCATTTAGAATCTTTCTATCCGTTCCTGGATAAGTGAAATGTACATTAATAAATTCTAAGCTCTCATAAGGCATTTCCTGTATAGATATATCCGGAAGTTCATCTGAACCTTGAGTTTCTTCAAGCCTTGAAAACAAGGAGAAATCTATTAAATACATTTTATTTTTAGAATATTCCTTCATTGCAAAAGATAACTCCCATGACATCTTTTGCACAAGATTAAAAGCAGCAGTAACTAAACTTATATATAAGCCAACTGTGATTACTCTATTTCCTGCAGGTACAATCAATACTAATGCAATTACCATTGATAAAAATGTTGTTATGATACTTGCTGTTTTCGTTCTAATAAATATCTTTTTATCAGCCTCGTATTCAATTTTACGTGCGATTTCATACCTATCAAACCAGACTTTATTTATAGCCTTCGTATACCCAAATAAAGCGCGTTCTTCAATATTTTCTCTAGACGAAAGAACCTCTTTTAAATAATCTGCCCTTCTTCTATACTTTTCTGCATCTGTAAATGCCTCATAATCAACTTTACCACTCTTAAATGCCAGTGCGAATAATGGAACTGAAATTCCTACAATGGCGATAGATACCCACCATACATGTGCAGCAATTAATAATAGAATACTTGTGATTTCTACTATATACTCCATGATATTTAGGATATTATTCAATCCTTTTATCATTTGCTCAGAAGGACCCTTGCCTATTCTTGTAATTAATTCCCATGTCTCATTATTTTCAATATGCTTATATGCTAAACGACTCCTTTTTTTTACTACAGCTAGTCGCATCACTTCGTTCATTCGTAAATCGAGTCTTAAGTTCACAAATGCTAACAATATTGAGGAAATCCAAGAAAATCCAATAAGTCCCATAATTGCAAATAAAGGCGAATAAATTCTAATTACTCTACCATTTGAAAAAATATCAATGGCTGTATCTACAAATGAAGTTGTTGCCAACACCAGAAGACTAGGAATAGCAGCAACAAAAAATCGTAATAACACCATGCATATCACAGGCATAGGTGCAATTTTTAAAGGTATTCGAATATAATCAATTACCTTGTATTTTCTATTTTCAATTATCATACATCTTCCCCCACAGTTTAGCTATATTTATCGTTTATATTGTTAAATAAATCCAACTAAATCATATAATGTTTTTACCATAAATTTAAAATATCACAGAAATACAACTTCATCAAATCGATTATATATTTTAAAAAGCCCTGATTACCATCCTACCTTTTATTTAAAAGTAACAGCTCTCAAGGAGATATTTACTAAATCGTTATTGATAAAAAATATGTATACAAACTAGAAATTTAATTCTTTATATATCCAATATTATTTTATTAAAAACACCTAATTTGAAATTAGGTGTTTTTAAATAAAATAATATTACTTAATTTTTTTATTGCTATCTTTATTTACCTCTGCATGGTGCACACCCTCTATTAGGAGGTTCACCAAAAGTCGTTATTTCAGCAACAACTGGTTTAGTGTAGTTCATTATTTTTCACCTCTTTTCAAATTACTTATTATATATAAACTTGAATACCGCTTTAAAATGATATGTTTAACTTTTAAAAAAGCTATCATTATAAAACAATATACTCAAGTTTAAAATATCTTAATAAAATTTATTTTTTTAATAATCATGAAACTTTAATTGTTGTAAATTGTTTTGTCTAGATATTCCTAAACGTCTATCAACTGTGCACATCCATATAAACTCTTATCCTCTGATAATGCTAATCCAAAATATCTACAGATAAATTTTTTCTTAATTTTTATGTTCCAAAGGGTTGTCTTAGATATTAAAAATGAACTTTCAAAATTATAGCATCAATTAGCTGATTGTTTGACCCCTACAAGTCTTACATAATTTATCTAATACAGAAGTAATCTAATTTAAATTTGAAAACTTATAGCAAATTTTTTTAGCACCATGAAATTTATAGTTGTTGTGAATTCTGTTTTCTAGCAATTGCTATCTGTCTATCAACTGATGAACATCCATATAACGTCTTGTCCTCTGATAATGCTAATCCAGGACATCTACCACAAAAATCTATTAAATCACAATTAACACATTCAGGTAAATCTTTTTTCTTCATTCTTTTAATTTTTTTTAATTCTTCAGAGTTATTCCAAATATCTGAAATTGAACTATCGAAAATATTACCAACTTTGCACAAAAATGAATTGCAAGGATATACATTACCTTTACAATCTATGTAAATATTGTTAATTATTGGTTTACACAAGTAATCATCAAAATCAAAAAGTGGTTTTATTTTTTTAGATTCACCAATATCTTGCATTCTATCAATATCCTTAATGATTTTAGCATAATCATTATTGTCAATCCTTAATGACACAGGTGATATATCTCCATTGTTTTTGGAACTGATTGCAGTTGTTACTTGATATTTAAAATTATTTTTATCACAAAATGATTTTAACTCTTTATATTCACAACTATTCTCTTTCATTAATGGTGTTTTGATTTCTATGGGAATATTATACTTGTCCATTAAAAAAATATTATTTAGTACTTTTTCTAAAGAACCAGATATTCCCGTTATAGAATCATGTATTAAACTATTTAATGAAAATATAGTAGTTGAAAATTCAGCAATGTATAAATTAGCTAATTTCTCAACTTTTTCTTTATTTAACATAGAAGCGTTACTGAGTAAATTTACTCTAAAGTTTAAACTTCTAGCAATTTCAATAATTTCAAGGACATCTTGCCTAAAGAAAATCTCTCCACCCGTAAAAGTAACATCAAATGTTCCTAGCTCTCGTAAATCATTAAGTAATTTTGTTATCGTTTCAATATTCAATCCACTGTCATTATGCTCAGGTATATAACAGTGTTTACACTTCCAATTGCACTCTGTTAATAATTCAATAGTTGCATGTAAAGGAATGTTTTTGTCGATAGAAATTTCTTCTAATGAAATGTTTAAAATATCATGACTCATAACAATCTTCTCCTTTTGTTAGCAATTTTTTTGAAATTAAATCTTCTACAAACTCTTTCAAATCACTTGTAATAATATCGTTTGCCACATCATATTGTTCACTTAATATTTCCACTATTTCTTTATACAAGTTATGAGATTTAATCAATATCCAAAACTCTTTTCCAATTTCTTTCAAAGTAAATTCTTTTTTAGTAACTTCATCAATTATAAATATCTGATTATCTATTAATTGCCATGAAATATTTTTCGAATAATAAATTTTCATAACTACCACCTCCATTATTATAGTTACCTTTAGCGTTAACCATAACTTATAACGCTTTGAATCACTGTATTTTAAACAGTAACCTTTCCTTATCACTCAAAATATTTATATTTCCAAAAGGATTTTTGCCTCTCTATGTCGAATAATATAAGTACGACCAAATATTATATTAAGGATGCAAAAGCCTTTATATGAACGTCAATTAATCTTTAACAATATCTATTTGTTTGCATCTAAATCTAATAGTAAAACAAAATTTAAGGTTACTGAATTACTTAGTTTCCTTGATACCAACCATTATATTGCCTATCTATGTGATTTTAAGCCTTTTAGATCCTTGCCTTCTTATTCTGTCTTTCAAAGGTTTATTAAATATATAGACAATGAATCCTTAAAATAAATTATAAAATCTCAAGTATTAAAACTTCAACAACTTGAATTTATCGATAATTCTTTTGTTTCATGTGATGCAACTCAGATATTTGCTAATACTAAACAAAATAATTCTAAGTCTTTCACTATCAATAAATTTAAGAAAGACAACCATCCTAAATCTGATCTAGATTGCAAATTAGGTATTTATACTTCATCTAATTCTCATAATGAAAAGAAATATAAATTTTATTGGGGTTACAAGAATATTATTCTAACTGATGTTATTTCTGGTATTCCTATTGCTGAAATTACAACAACTACTGAAATCGCCGAATCTTCTATGGTGATTGATTTTCTTAAAAAGGTTAATCCGTGGTTTTCTCTTAATGAAACTTATTTTATTGGCGATAAAGCCTATGATACTAAATACATTCATAATTTTATTCGTTATGACCTTGATGGTCATGCCTTCATCCCACTTAGTCCTTGTAGCTCTAAGGAAAAGAAAATGCTAAGTGATTCTAATGCCATTAGCAAAGCTCGCTATGCACAAGGATAGTAAACAATATTTTGATTCTTATATTAAGCAAAAGTTTTGCTGTCCTTTTAGAACTAAGAAAGGTGATTCTTTATTCTCTTGTAAACATCCTAGATATTTTAATGGTAAGAAAAATAGAAAATGCACCAGCTGTATTACAATAGATACTAATTATCCGGCTTCTATAAATCAAAAATCTATCTTTCTTAAAAAATTTATGCTTTAAGAACTGAATCTAAAAAGTATAATTACAAAATAAAACAGTCTTAATCTTGAAAAATCTACGGTACGTAACATTAATTCTATTTCTAATTTAAATACTTTAGGTCATTTTACACTTTTATCTCTGGCTCTTAAAACTATTGCTGATAATCAAAAAGATAAAATTAGATTTCTATCTAAGTTTAAAAAAGTTTCATAAGCCTATATACATTTAGCTCTTTAGTTTTTAGGTTAGAATTATCAACCCTTAGCCTTGATATGCCATTTTTTGACTTAATTCTTTTAAATTTTCAATTTCCAAGCTGAAAATGATTAATTTCTATCCTTTCTAGATGAATATATATTTGATGTTCATTATTAAAAGTTCTATGTTAAAATTTTATTAATTATGCTCATATCCATCTAATTCATTGTGAATCATCTAAATTATATAATTAACTAGGGATATATTCAATGAATTTAATCCGATATTTTTGGATATTTTTCGACATCTTTAGATATATTCTGTTGCATTTTGTCGAATAATGCTAAAATAATGAATAGACTACATTAAATAGGAAAATTTGATTCAGATCAATGATATGCTGATATTTGCAATTAAATTGTCTTGTAGCTTATATTGTTCACTAAAACTCTAAAAACTTATGAATTTATAATCCCATAATATACAAGATCTTCATATCTATCCTCCCCGTATAATCTTTTTAATTACCTAGGATATCTTGATTATAAAGCATTAAATGTTAAAAGACTATTAAGTGTCTGTTGATTTAATTCTCTTATTAGTTGATTTAGCATATTTAAGCATAAGAATGCAGAAGATAAGTCCTTACTAAGGGGTAATTAAATAAGTTCATGAAAGCACCCTCACCTCTTCAGATTATGATTATAATCTATACCCCAAATTCGCTTTCATATTTTTTAAAAAATTCATAATATATACGTAGATTTTCTAATTCTGTCCATCTTTTCACCTGAATTGGATTTTCATCAAGATTATATATTTTTGCTCCATGCATAGCAAGGAAAAATGGAGAATGTGTTGATATAATAAACTGGCAGTCAAAAAATCGTGCAGAATCCTCGATAAACTTCATTAATTTCATCTGACGTTTTGGAAAAAGGCTGTTTTCAGGCTCATCTAATAAATAAAGTCCATTTTCCTCAATTTTTTCTGTAAAATATAGAAAGGCACTTTCACCATTTGAATACTTTCGTACATTATCCATCAATTCATTCCTCACAAAACGTGACTGCGTTTTGCTTCTAGCAAAATTTGCCTTTTTAAGCTGCTCGTAATCTGCTATAGACTTCATTTGAAAATGAGAATACTTAGCATCCAAATATTCTTCAAAAAGTTCTTCCCGTTTTTGGTCAATTCCTTCGTTGAGGTTGCGGATGTTAAACATATAATCAAATACATCATCACTGGTAATAATTCTACTTTTTTCAGAAATATCAGTTCCAAGTTCCATTGTACACATACTGACATAGTCTGTATAAAAATTAGATTTATTATAGATAGAGTCACGATTGATCCCTGTCTTTTCTGCTATCACATTTAATGCTGTTGATTTTCCTGAGCCATTCCCACCATAGAAAATCGTTATCGGCTCAAAATCAACTCTTTCAAGACCATTTTTTGATAGTATCTTAAATGGATAAAAAGAATCATAGCACGTTCTTTTTATATTAATCAAAAAGTCAAATTCTATATCCCCATTTGGAAATGTAAAAGTATTTAAATAAACCATTATTATCTTCCTTGTCATCATATTATATAAATAATTTTATAAGTGAACTGCTCTCCACTAGTGAAATCAATTAATTGAAATTGAATGATGTTTACTATAATATTCTTATTTTGTTATAATACTATCTCATGGTAAATGAACATTTACAACAAGAATTACATTATCCATATGTTCAACAACAATCAATGTATAGTAAACATATGACGTATATAGCAATATATCATCCTTCTTCTTAAGCAATACATTTACCCCAAGCTATTTTACTCACTATTAGTCCAATTGGAATATAAACATATACACCATAAGGAATTATAGTTAACATATAATGTCCTAATGCAAATAAACCCATTATAAATAGACCTACTAATATGTTACCCCCGCCAGCAGGATTTTCTGTTACTTCAAAGGCTTTGGAAAATGGCAAATTATTATCTAGTATCTTAAATTCAATAATAATATAAAGTAACATATTTATTCCAGCTACTATAACATGTTCAACTATCTGCATCTTATATATAATTAAAAATATTAAACTGACTAAAATAAATACTGGTAGGAATAAATTTATAATTGCAGCTTTAACAGTACCCTTATAAATAGCAGACTTATCTTTTATGGGTATAGTTTGATATATCCAAGCACCTTTATAATTTCCAGAATAACCTAATGCTCCTAATACAGTAGGAATCATCATAAATACTATATAAAACCATAAATAATTCTTTGTATTAGAAACATTTAAGAACTCCCTCCGATTCATGCTAAGCATCATAAAGAATGGGAATATAATAGACATTCCTAAACTTGGATAAACCTTTAGCTTAAATGTTCTTTCATTTTTCAACATATTAGTGGCAAACTTATAAAAGACTCTCTCTTCTTTATTTCTACACAATATCTTTGACATAAAAATATTGGCCTTATTTTTATCTTTAGTTTGACCTTCTGTACTATTTAGTTTCAGTAAATTTCTTTCGAATGTCGGTATTAATTTTATATAAATCACTATAGATAAAATTGGGATTAAGATTCCAAGTATAGAGTAGATTATAATATAACTCTCATGATTACCATTTAATATTAACTCAAATGGCGCGGCAAACCATAATGGTGGAAAAAAATACTTCCATAGGCTAGGATTATATTCCATATTATTTATATCTATAATATTAAAAAGCCTACCTATCATCTGATATCCTAGGGACATAATTATAGTTAGTCCTATTTGAACATAATTTATAATATCTTTTAACTTTTCACCGCTAGAAAATCTGAGAATCACAAGGTAAATAAGGGCAGTAAGTATAATTATAAATAGTGCAATCAAAATAACTTCTAATAAGTATATAAAAAAGAAAGTCAATCCATGCTTTTTTATAGATACAATAAGTGAAGGTCCAGCAATAGCCATAGTGATTGTTGCAATATACATAAATATATGTAATATCTTAGCCATATTTAAGGTTTTACTATCTACGGGTTTTGAAAGTAATATTTCCTTATCTTTAACATCTAACAATACTGAGCTAAAATCTGCTATTAAAGAAGTCATTAATAAAAACATAGTTATTCCAAATATAAAACTCATTTGGAACAAAAAATTTTTTCCAACTACTATAAATACAATTAAAAAAGCTCCCATTAGAATATATATCCATAAAGATTTTAAGAAATTATTCTTATCATCAGCTTCTTTTGCTTTTTTCTTGTTACTTTGATTACTCAAAACAGTAGATACTCTTCTTCCATCTAATATTAGCTTTACATTAAGTATCTTTCGCATCATAGGATAATCTACACCTATTTTTTCAAATAAATTCTTGAAGAAATCCAAGAATTTTAACACTTTAAAATCCTTCATCTACATCACCTCTTCTATGGTAGCTACTATTTCCTTAGCCATTTTCTCATGCTCATTGAATCCTGTTAATTGATTGAAAATCTCCTCTAATGAGCTATCCATGGTTCTATCTTTTAAATCATCGAAGCTACCATCTGCTACTATTTCTCCATTGTTTATAAGTATTATCCTACTGCTAATCTTTTCCACTACTTCCATGATATGAGAAGAATAAAAAATAGTCTTTCCTCTTCTAGCCAATTCTGCTAGTACTTCTTTAAATACCATAACACTGTTTGCATCCATTCCACTTAAAGGTTCATCTAGGAATAGAATATCAGGATCATTGATTAAAGCTGATATTACAAGGGTTTTCTGCTTCATTCCCTTAGAATAAGAACTGATTCTAGCATCATAAACATTTTTAATCCCAAATAAATCCATTAGCTTCTCAGCTTTTTTATTTGCTGCTTCATATTCCATACCATAAAGTTCTCCAATAAAAGTGAGATACTCTCTTGCTGTAAGATTTTCATAAATCTCAGCTGTCTCTGGTACATATCCAATTTTCTTTTTATATTCTACTTCACCATTTCTTATATCTTTTCCAAATATCTTTATCTCCCCGGAATAATCTCCAACTAAACCTAACATAATCTTCACTGTAGTACTCTTTCCTGCTCCATTTGGCCCTATATACCCTATAATTTCTCCCTTATGTACATCTAGGTTAATATCTCTTAATACCTCTTTACTTCCATAGCTTTTTCTTAGACTTCTTATGGTTATTATTGGTTCCATATTCACATCCCCCCTGTTAATATATTAACCACATTATACCATAATGAATTCTATTTCTTATATGTTTATGAGAATACTATGAAATTTCCTCTAGCTATATTCTTTTATATATTCCATCCTTTCTTTCCATAAGATTGAACCCTACTAAATCTCTCCTTATGGTACAAAAATCATCATGAAAGTCTGCAATTATTAGATTAACTTCTTTTTCTGTATAAGTTCTATCCCTTTCAAAGCTTTCTACTATTTTCTCTAAAATAATTTGCTTTTTCTTTTTCTGTACTGGTATTTCCTTTAACTTATTATATTTGAAAAATGATTCTATTACTTTTCCTTTATATTTTTGTTCTCTTTGATTTAACATTTCTTCTTCATTTCTATTATCTTTTATTAGATCTTTAAGATTCATTGAAAATATCTTTTCATTTAAACTATAAATTGCATAGTATTGTTCCTTTTTACATGATACTATATTAGCCTCCATTAACTTTTTAAGATGAAAAGATACTGTAGAAGTAGATAAATCTAATCTCTCAGCTAGCAATTCTACATACATAGGTTCTATCATTAAATTATTTATAATTCTTAATCTTGAATTATCCGCTAAACATTTAAAAATCTCTAATGAGTTCAACTCTATCACTCCTAATTAATATCTAACTGATTATAATATTCTTTAAATCGATTCTTCAATTCTTCTGCTTCTTGTATTTTTATGTCTTCAATTATTACTTCCTTTTCTTTTTCAAATTCTAAGGCCTTTTCTTTATTTATATGCCAAGGCTCTGTTATCTTATCAAAAAAACCTAGATACCTTTCTCTTAGAGCCATCGGATTATCGCTGAGACTAATGTTAAACATCTTATAAAATATTTCAACTATACTTAGTCTTACTTTTTCTAAATTAGCCTCATCTACACATTCCTGTTTTTGTAAATCCTCTATACTCCTTTTAAAATTCTCTTGTTTTTCTCTTAAGAAATTCAAATAATTTTCCTTTAACCAATTTATATCTTTCATCTTCTTCCCCCCTATGATTTATATCATTATTCTATACCACGGGAGTTATTATTTCAATATATATCTATATATATTTTATACATTTAATTCTATAACTATAAAAATAGATTGCTTTTTGAAAAGTTTTATATTAAAATATGATTTGATATATATCGAAACAAATTTATTTAGGAGGTATTGATATGGAATTTATAGACCTTATTCCAAATATTTGTGAAGGATTTCCCTTTGAAAAAGGAGATTTTGTTTTATTAAACTTTTGGGGTGATAAAGAAGATTTAGAAATTTTAGATTTACTTTCAGAGAATATAAGTAAAAAGGGGATCATTCCTTTTAAAAATCATTGCTCAAATTCTTTCTTTGAAAAGGTAGTTCTCAACTTGATCCGTAATGATCAAAAATTTGCACAAGAATACTTGGACTATCTAGCATCTTTTAAACATGTAATAGATATATTCATGTATACACCAAGTTTACCTAATGGAATTTCTGAGCCAGAAATTCCTAGGTTTAAAGAGTATTTAGGTGAATTATTTAATTCTTTAACTGAAGATAAAAAATATTATATACAGCTTACTGTTCCTACAGAGGCAAATGCTTCTAAGGCTGGTTTAGATTATGATATTTATAACTCTGCTTTATGTAATGCTTTATCCGTAGACTTTCCTAAACTTAAAAGATCTTGTAAAGAAAAGCTGGAAAGCCTTAGAGATAAGAACAGTGTGGAAATACTCACCGGAAAAGAGTATTCATTAAAATTAGATATTAGTAATAGGGAATGGTTTGTAGATGACGGATGTGGAGATTTTCCTCCAGGTGAAGTTTATATAGCACCTATAGAGAATAATAGCAACGGAGATTTGCTAGTTTCTATAGTCAATTTAAAGGGACAAATATATAAGGATGTACTTATGACCTTTAAAAATGGTAAACTTATAAGGTCTTCTTCTAAAGAAGTGGATGAATTCTTTAACTCGCTCCCAGAAAATTTCAAAATCCTATGTGAATTTGGAATTGGACTAAACCCTCAAGTTAAAGATTTAATAGGCTTTACATCTATCGATGAAAAGGCCTTAGGTACTTACCATATTGCATTAGGAATGAATCATTTATTCGGTGGAGAAAATAATTGTCCCTTCCATATGGATTTTGTATTTACTTGTGATGATGTAATATTTAATTAGATTTAATAGGAGGTAATTAATTACCTCCTATTAAAACCTAAATCTATGGAGTTAATCTTGTTCTATCTCTTGTAATTAATGAGGCTTCTCTTATATTTTCTAATTTGAGAAGCTGCATTGTTATTCTTTCAAGTCCAATGGCAAGACCTCCATGCACAGGCATCCCATATCTAAATACGGAAGTGTAGTTATGATATTTTTCTGGATTTAAACCTTTATATTTTATATTATTAATTAACATATCATACTCATGAATCCTCTGTCCTCCAGTGGTTATTTCTATACCTCTAAATAGCAAGTCAAAACTATGAGTTTCACTTTCTCCGCAAGGCATTGTATACATAGGTCTTTTCTTTCTTGGATAATGAGTTAAAAATATGAATTCACATCCTAATTTTTCCTTTGCATATTTACAGATTAACTTTTCTCCTTCAGGGTCTAGATCTCCATCAATATCAACTTTATTATATTCCCTTCTTAGAATTTCTAAAACCTCACTAAATTTCATTCTTGGAATAGTATTTTCTATTTTAGGTATAGTTATATTTAATAGTTCTAAATATTTCTGCCCTTCTTTTTCCACCTTGCCTAGTATATGCTTTAGAAGGCTTTCCTCCATATTCATTATATCTTCTTCACTCTCAATGAATCCCATCTCGAAGTCCATGCTTATATATTCATTTAAATGTCTATTAGTATTATGTTGCTCTGCTCTATATACATGAGCCACTTCAAAAACTCTTTCATATCCAGCTCCAACCATCATTTGTTTATAAAATTGAGGACTTTGTGTAAGATATGCTTTATTTTCAAAATACTTCATTTCAAATATCTCTGTTCCTCCCTCAGCCCCTTCTGCTACGATTTTAGGCGTAAAAATTTCCGTAAATCCTTCATTAATTAAAAACTCTCTAAATCCTTGTACTATAAGATTCTGTATTTTAAATATAGAGTTTATTTGTTTATGACGCAAACTTAAAATTCTATTATTTAGCATAGTATCTAAACTAATTTCTAATTCTTCTTTATTGATTTCAATAGGTAACTCTTCTATCGCTTCATTTAGTATTTCAAAGTTTTCTACGAGAACTTCAAAGGGATTTAATGCGTTATTGCTTTCCTTTGCTTCCCCTAAAATAGATACTACAGATTCCAATTTTATACTGCTAATATCCATTAATTTATTGTCTATGACACATTGTATCAATCCAGTTCTATCTCTTAGGATTACAAAAGTAATTGCTTTGAGTTTTCTTATGCGATGAATCCATCCCTGAATCTTGATTTTTTCATTTATATGACTGCTTAATTCTCCTACCATAATTCTTTTCATTCTTTATCTCTCCTTTTAAATTTATTAAATAAAAAACCCCTTGAGTACTAAAACTCAAGGGGCGAAAATTCGCGGTGCCACCCTAATTAACTTATATTATCAGTCTATAAAACAAAACAATCACACTCTAATTAGAATAAATCTATTTCTAATTAAAAAAAGCTCTCACTCCCATACATATAGGAGTGAAAGCTTATACTTCACGGTGCCATCCTGTTTCAACTAAGCTAATAAACTTAAGTCATCTTTAATCCCTTTAACGGTGGAATCCGATTTATCTTACTTTGATTTTCAGATAAACTTCTCTAGGATGTCTTTCAATATTACTTTTCTCATGGAGCTTCCACCGACCTCCACTCGCTTTAGATACTAGGATAATATTTACTCTTCCCCTCAATGAATTTTATATCTTTTTATATCTATGGTAAAATATTATAATTTAATACTTATATTGTCAAGGGAATTAAAAAATAAAATCTATCTTTTATTTCCTATTTCCATTGATTAAAAAAGGTGAAATTTATATAATTATTAAAATACCTCATTAAGAATCTTAATTTGTACTTAATAGTTCTTTCACCATTTCCCTATTCTCAAAAAGTGCACAACCACCTTTATGCTCTTTTAGTAACTCATGAATACTTCTAACCTTTTCCAATAAGGGAGAATTTAATGCTTCCTCAAGTGTTACATCTTTTAGATTGATATCTGAATATGGAGCAAAAGGACATGGTTCTATTGACCCTATTGCATTAATATGCACAAATCCTCGACCTGCTGCTAAACACCCTCCAAATTTTTCTTCGTCCCCAGGAAATGCTATGAATATTGCCCTATATTTTTCTCTTAATTCATCCATACTAACTTTAAGCTGCTCTCTCTGATCTGCTGATATTACAATACTTTCTGTGGAACTATCAAATGGAATATACTCAATAAAGAAAAATGCTCTACATCCTTTGTCTATATAAGTTCCAATAAATTCATCATTTAGGACATTTTCAAAATTCTCTGTTGTGATAGTTATTGATATCCCATAGAATATACTCTTTTTTGCAAGTAAATCAATGCTAGATAAGACCTTTTGAAATACTCCCTTACCTCTTCTTTTATCTGTTTGATATCTGTCTCCTTCAATGCTTATAACCGGCATTATATTTCTAGCTAAAGAAAAAATTTCAACCCATTCTTCATTTATTAACATCCCATTTGTAAACATAGGAAAAATGATCTCTGGAAACTTTATACACTCTTTAACAACCTCTCCTTTAATAAGAGGTTCTCCTCCAGCTAACAATATAAATGATATGCCCAGCTCTTTTCCTTGGGCAAAAATATTTGACCATTGATTTTCATCAAGCTCTAATGAGTTATTATGAATTTTTTCTTTATCATAACATCCTCTACATCTTAAATTGCAAATACTTGTAATAGAGGCTATCATAAAAGGTGGTACATGAAGCCCTTTTTCTTCATATTTAACTCTAATTTTTTGTGAATTCCTTTGCTCTAATGCAATTTTTATAATACTCTTTGCTGATGCAAAATCCTTAAGGGCTATTTTGATAAAATCCTCCATAAGAAATTCTATTGATCTATTAAGCATTTTTGATAGCATTATATTAGATTCTTTTATATCGTTTAATTCTTCCATCATTGTCCCCCTAAATTATTATTTTCTAATACTATTCCAAAAGAACTCTATATGATGATTTATTTGTACTTCAATATCATCAATATTAATATATTCTACATCCTTTAACATAAATTCTTCATACATTTTATAGATTGCAAAAGCTTGAAATTCTTGGGAATATAAATATGGATTTCCATTCCTAATAATTCCTTTATCCATAAGTTCCTTCATAAATTTTTCCATGACTTTCCTTGATTTATCTATAAATTCTTCTAAAAAAAAGTTTCTTATCTTTTGATTTTTAAATTGTTCTTTTATAATAATTTTTAAAATATTGATCATTTCAGGTCTTTTGAGAATATTAATAACACTATCAAACCCACCCTTTAGGACATAAAGGATTTTATCTTCTTTTAAATCACTGTGATGTAGTTCTTTTATCTCAAATACATCTCCCATTTGGTAAAAAAGATTTCTATAATATTTAAATATCTCTTCAAGTATTTCTTCCTTACTATTAAAATGGTTGTATATAGAGCTTCCCTTAATTCCTACAATATCCGCAATCTTTCGTATTGAAGTATTATCATAGCCCTGACTTGAAAACCGTTCTATGGCTATAGCTATAATCTTATCTTTTGTACCCATTAATTCTAAATCTTCATTAAATAAATCTGCCATCTTCCCACTCTCCTAACTAACGCCGTTAGTTTTATATTATGCTAACAGCGTTAGTTTGTCAACAAATAAATTATGTTCTAGTAAATATTTTTTTATTATAATATCCTATATATCCCTATCCTTGACTATGACTATTTCTTCAAATATAATTTAGTTAAGCGAGGTGACGCATGTGATTGAATGCAGCGTAAATAATTTAACTAAATATTATGGAGCAAATAAGGTTTTTGAAAATATATCCTTTGAACTGCATAGTAACGAAAGGGTTGGATTAATTGGACAAAATGGATGTGGTAAAACTACCTTAATGAAAGTTCTAATGGGTGTTGAGGATTACCATGGTGGAAGTATTAGTTTTAGAAAAGGAAATAGAGTTGGATATTTGGACCAAATATTCAAATGCTCTAACGATACTACTGTGATAGAAATCCTTGAAATGCCATTTGAGAGTATATTTAATATTAAGCTAGAATTAAAAGTCTTTGAAGAACGTTTAAAGAGTTTATCTGGTGAGGCATTAGAAATTGAAATGAAAAACTATGGTTTACTTATGGAAGAATTTGAACGCTGTGGCGGATATGACATAGAAACTAATATAAACAAAGTATGCAGTGGACTTTTTATCCCAGACAGCTTTAGAGAAAAAACATTTGAAGGTTTAAGTGGCGGTGAAAAAACAAGAGTCCTTTTAGCAAGGTTACTCTTAGAAAATCCTGATATACTTTTATTAGATGAGCCTACTAACCATTTAGATATAAAATCTATTGAGTGGCTAGAGGAATTTCTCTTAGGCTACAATGGTACGGTACTCATGGTGTCACACGATAGAAGCTTCCTAGATAAAGTAGCCAATAGAATCATTGAACTAGAACCTACTACCACAAAAATATATGATGGAAACTATAGCTATTATATTGTAGAAAAGGAAAGACGATTTGAGCTTGAATATAATGCTTATATTAATAATCAAAGAAAAATCGAGAAAATGGAACAACAAATTGAAAGATATAGAATTTGGGGTGCCATGAGAGATAGTGAGAAGATGTATAAACGTGCCAAGGAACTTGAGAAACGATTAGAAAAAGTGGAAGTATTAGATAGACCAACATTAGAAAGCTCAAAAATTAGACTATCGGCTAATAACGTAAGTCGTTCAGGAAAAATTGTTCTTAATGTAGAGAACTTAAGTAAATGCTTTTCTGATAAAAAGCTATTTTCAGATATATCCTTTACCTTATTTTATCAAGATAAATTGTGTATAATGGGAGAAAACGGAAGTGGAAAAACAACTCTTCTAAAGATTATATTAGGAGAGCTTGAGCGAGATAGCGGCAATTTGACCATAGGTTCCAGTATAAAGTTAGGATATTTACCACAAAACGTAGTTTTTGAAGATGAAGATATGACAATTCTTGATTATTTTGCTGCTAAACATAGTATTAATCAATTAGATGCAAGATCTGAACTGGCAAAAATGCTATTCATTAGAGATGATGTTCATAAGAAAATAAAGTCTTTATCTGGCGGAGAAAAATCTCGACTTAAATTATGTTCCTTAATATTCGATAAAGTTAATTTTATGATTCTAGACGAACCTACTAACCATTTAGATATTGATTCTAGAGAAGTTTTAGAGGAAACCCTCTCTAACTTTAATGGCACCATCCTTTTTGTCTCACACGATAGATATTTTGTTCAAAAAGTAGCAACAAAGATAATGATACTAGATAGATCTGGAGTAAGACTATATCCTATGACATACGATGAATATTTGGAAGTAAGGAAAAAGGAAATAGCAGAGAAGATCACAATTAAAGAGTTGAAACCAATTAAAACACAACCAACAAAAACAGCTAAAAAACCTAACAATGCTTTTAAAATAGCAAAGGCTGAAGAAGAAATTGAAGAATTGGAGAGTAAATTAAAAATTATTAATGAAGAAATGGCTTTATACAGCGATAATGCTGATAGGTTATATGAACTCTTTGTTGAAAAGGAATCAATTGAAAAGCAGCTTGAAGATTCTTATGAATTATGGGAAACACTTAATGTCTAAAGTCCCTTTAGTTTTATATATTTATATCTAATATATAGACCTTAGCTTTATGCTAGGGTCTATACTTAGAAAAGGTTATACTGTCTCTATAACCTTTTTATTGACTTTCTTAAAGCTTCTTCCGTTTTTGTCTCTATTACAATCGTTAAATTATTCTCCTCTGCAAATTTAATCCTTTCTTTTATAGGAATAATTCCTTCAAATAGAATTTGATGGTCACTATTTCCATTGTAATCATGTAAATGCATGTGACTTACTTTGTGAGGATTTTCCAAATATATTTTCTTCATCTTATAATTAGACATAGCATCATGTCCTACATCCCATGTAAAGTATAAGTCATCTATGCTAGTTATCTTTTTAAAAGCTTCTTCCATAAAGTCATGTACTTTCATATTTTCTACACATACTTTTATTCCTAAGGGTTTAGCAATATCTATTATTTTAATCATAGAATCTATAAACTTTTCAATAAATATTTCCCTGTGTCTATCATAGACAAATACTTTCTCCTTAGGTAAGGTAAAATAAATTCCCGGATTTAAGTGAATATTTATTTTCTCTACTCCAAATTTAGAAGCCCATATTGCCATATTATTAAACAATAGAATATTAGCATGTCTTATTTCATCATAGAAACATCCAAAATCAATTTCTTCAGGAAAATGAAGTGTAAAGTTAATATTATATTCTTCCATTAATTTTAGCATTTTTTCTGAATTATTCTTATCTGGCATACAATAAGGTAAATTCATATTTAATTCTATAAAATCTAATTCTAATTCATTACATAATATTACATTATCTAAAATAGTATCTTTTTCAATTAAAGTAGGCATACCAAATTTACAAGACATTACATTCCTCCCGCTATAATTATAATAATTTCTTAAAATAAACTAATCTAAAGCTCCAAATATTCAATTTCTATTTATGATTTTCTAATCTATATACAACCATATTGTAAACTTTGCTGCTAAAGTATCCTTCCTCTTGAACTCTATTTATCTCAACAAAATTGCATTTTTCTAAAAGATTAATTGATTTAAGATTATTTTCCTCTGTATATGCTAATATTTCCTCCAAGTTCATTATATTAAAACCATATTCAATTACACTTAATAACGATTCTTTCATTAATCCTTGACCTTGATAATCAGGTATAATTCCATATCCTAATTCTCCGCTTTTTTGTTCTTCATTAATGTTCCAGATGCAAACAGTTCCTATAACTTTATGTGATTGTTTATGTTCAATTGCCCATATAATCCATTTATTATCATCGATGCCTTCATTCATTCTATCAATGTAAGCTCTTGTTTCATAGATATTTTTCTCTAGCCTCATATCTGTATATTCGTTCATTCTTGGATCTTTTCTCATTTCAAATAGATCTTTAGCATCATTAGAACTCATTCTTCTAAGAATAAGATTTTTCGTTTCCATATTAGGAAAAGAATTGAAATCTATCATTTTAATTACCTGCCTTCGTACTATTTTTATAATCATGAATAAATACGCTATTCCCTATTTAGATATTAATACCCTTAATACATAAGTAGATTACTCATAAATATTGATTTTCAATACCTATATAACATATATTACCATTAATTCCTTGCTAATATCATAAAAATTTTATGATAAAATAAATTAATTATTTTTTAAAAGCTAAAACTTTTTAGACAGCATATCCGTCTATATAATGTAAGATGAAAAAAGGCATCTATACAATTGAAGGGAGAAATTCGTACGAATGGCAAATAATTTAGAAAATCAACTTGAAGACTATATTATTAAAAATAAAGAACTTTTTTATAGGCTAGCTTACAGTTATGTTAAAAATATTGATGATGCCTTAGATGTTGTTCAAGAATCTATCTATAAAGCTTTTTCATCTATTGATTCCTTAAAAGATTTTGGCTATATAAAAACCTGGTTTTATAGAATTATAGTAAATGTTTCTTTAGATCTTCTCCGTAAGCGAAAACGGGAAATTATAACTGACGAAGAATTTATATTAAGTAATGACGTTGGTGCAGTTGACCATTATACAGATATAGACTTAAAAAAAGCCTTAGAAACTTTACCCGAGAACTATAGAAGTATAATAGTGTTAAGATTTTTCGAAGACTTGAAACTAGAAGAAATTGCAGAAATTTTAGATCAAAATATTAATACTGTGAAAACCCGTCTCTATAAAGCATTAGAAATATTACGCTTATCAATGGATGATGAAGATAAGGAGGCTAAAAATGGATAACAGAAAGTTAGAACAACTAAAACAAGAACATATAGATATTCAAATTCCAGAAGAATTAAACCTTTTAGTAAGAACTTCAATAAAACAGGGGAGGAAAAACATGAAAAGAAAAAATAATATTAAAAAAATAAAGATAGCATCAGCTTCAGTGGCTGCATCCGTTGTTCTATTAACAGCAGGAGTGAATACTAGTCCAGTACTTGCAGATACGTTATCAAAAGTACCTGTTGTAGGCGGCATAGTACAGGTATTGACTTTCAGAGAGTATAAAGTAGATGAAAATAACTATGATGCAAATATCAAAGTTCCAGAAATACAAGGACTAGAAAATAAAGAATTGCAAAATAGTTTAAATGAAAAATACTTAAATGAGAGTAAGGAATTATATGACCAATTTATGAAAGACATAAAGGAACTAGAAGAAGCAGGGGGAGGTCATTTAGGAGTAGACAATGGATATATAGTCAAAACTGATACAGATAAAATACTTTCCATAGGTCGTTATGTTGTAAACACAGTAGCTTCATCTTCAACAACATTCAAATACGATACTATAGATAAAGAAAAACAAATTTTAATAACGTTACCTAGTTTATTTAAAGATGATACTTATGTGGATATCATCAGTGATAATATTAAAAGTCAGATGAAAGAGCAAATGAAATCCGACGAAGACAAATTTTATTGGGTTGAAGAAGGAGAAGAACCTATAGAACTATTTGAAAAAATTTCAAATGAACAAGGTTTTTATATCAATGATAAAGGAAAATTAGTGATTTCATTTGATAAATACGAAGTAGCTCCTGGATACATGGGTACACCTGAGTTTGTTATTCCAACAGAAGCAATATCTGACATCTTAGTAGGAAATGAGTATATAAAGTAATAAGTTTTAGTAAATTACCCCTTAAATATTTAAAAATAATTTTACCCTCTTAATCATAATGAATAAGAGGGTAAATCTATATTTATTAAGATTCTTTTGGAAACATTAAATCTTCTTTAAAGTCTTTTATATTTACCCCTTTTATATAATTCTTATCAATCGCCTTGTATAATTAGTAACAAATTCAACTAAATCATAGCTTCCACCATGTAAACACCAATCAAATATTACTCCCCTTAATGCAATAAACAGATATCTTACAATTTCCTCTGATTGCATATCTGTATTTATTTGACCCGATTCTTTTCCAGCATCTATTATATCTTTTAATACAGATTGCATATGCCTACCTTCTTCTATAAATAAAATATTACTTGTACTATATATCTGTTTTAATTGATCTATCTTTATAGCTTCACAATACTTAGCATAGTGTGCAAAGAAATTTACTATATTTTCATAAGCATCTTGTCCAGTTGACACATTTGAAACAGTATTTAAGAAATAATCATCTGCTATTCTAAATATTTCATTCAATATATCTTGCTTTGATTTAAAATAATTATAAAATGAACCTACAGATACACCAGCCTTAGTGCATATTTCCTCTACAGTAATATTTTCAAATCCTTTTTTTTCAACTAAACTCATGGCAGCATTATAGATATTTTCATAGGTTATCTGTGCCTGAATTTGCCTCTTATTAAGTCTTTTATTCATATTAATTCTCCTTAGACTATTATTATATAAATTATACATCACAATAGTGTTTTGTCAAAATTATACTCTTTTGATAAATATTTATTAAACATTATTGACATTTTATTAACCAAATTATATAATGAATTCATTCACTGAATGCATTCACCGAATTAGTTCACAATGTAATATTTTAAACAAAAGGAGGAGTTCTATTGAAAAGTTTTAAAAGGTTATTGTCCCTATTATTAGTAATTTCTATGGTTTTATCTTTGGCAGGATGTAAAAAAGCTACTGAAACAAATAATTCTACTTTATTTAAACCGGGTAAATACATAGGTGAAGGAAAAGGAATTAATGGTACAGTAAAAGTCGAAGTTACAGTAACTGAAGATGAAATAACAGATATCAAAGTATTAGAACATAATGAGACCCCAGGTGTAAGCGATTTAGCTATTAACGATCTTCCTCTTCAAATTATTGAAGCTCAAGGTTTGGGGATTGATACTGTTGCAGGTGCTACAATGTCAAGTAATGCTATATTAGAGGCTGTTGGTCAAGCTTTAGAAAAGGCTGGAGCAAATATTGAAGCTCTAAAAGAAAAAACTGCTGGGAAGGACTCCCCTTCAGCTACTGTTACGGAAAAACAAGCTGATGTTGTTGTAATAGGTGGAGGTGGTGCTGGATTAGCCGCTGCAGTATCAGCACATCAAAATGGGGCAAGTGTAATTGTACTAGAAAAAATGCCTAGAGTTGGAGGAAATACCATGATCTCTGGTGCATCTTATAATGCTGTTGACCCTAAAAGACAGGAAGCACAAGGTATAGAGGATTCTGTAGATAAACACTTTCAACAAACCTATGAAGGTGGAGATAAGCTTGGAAATCCAGAGCTTATAAGAATATTAGTTGATAATGCTTACCCTACTATTGAATGGCTAGAAAGTATGGGTATGGAGTTCAAAGATACACTTCATACTGTTCTTGGTGGACTATGGCCTAGAGCTCATGCACCAGTTGAACCTTTAGGTACAGGATTTATCAATACCTATATGAACTATATCAAAGAAAATAATACTGAAATGGAAGTATTAGTTAATACAGAAGCTACTGAACTTATAATGGAAAATAACAAAGTTATAGGTGTTAAAGCTAAAAGCCCAGATGGAGAATTAATCCTTAAATCTAATAATGGTGTAATTATAGCAACTGGCGGTTTTGCAGGAAATGTTGAAATGAGAGATGAATATAATAAGAATTGGCCATCATTGACAAATCTTAAAACTACAAATCATCCTGGTGCAACAGGAGATGGGCTAGCTATGGCAAAGACAATAGGTGCAAATCTTATAGATGTGGAACAAATTCAATTATTGCCTATGGGAGATCCTAATACAGGGAGCTTAAGTGGAAATATCGAACAAGGTGTTGAAAATCGTATATTCGTGAATAAAAGCGGAAATCGTTTTGTTGACGAAGGGGCTCGTAGAGACGTAATGACAAAGGCATTATTTGAACAAGAAAACTCCTTCATGTGGGTAATTCTTGATAGTCATTCATATCCCACTGGTGATGTTAGAAATCACTTTAATGAAAGCATTGATGAGTTAGTTACAGAGGGTAGAGCATATAAAGCTGATACCTTAGAAGACCTTGCTAAACAAATAGGGATTAATCCTGAAAACCTAGTAGAAGCTGTTAATAAGTTTAATAGTTGTGTTGAAACTGGTAAAACAGATGAATTTGGTAGAACTCTATATCAGTTTAAAATTGATACTGCACCTTTCTATGCAGGAGCAAGAGTTCCAACTGTTCATCATACAATGGGAGGAATACAGATAAATACAAGTGCACAGGTATTAGATACTAATGGAAATGTAATATCTGGATTATATGCAGCTGGTGAAGTTACTGGAGGTATTCATGGTACTAACCGTTTAGGAGGAAATGCATTAGCTGATATTAGTGTATTTGGAAAAATTGCTGGAGAAAATGCAGCAAAAAATAATTAATAATAATTTAGAAAAACTAGCCTCTTTGCTATATAGCAGAGAGGTTAATTTTATGATATTGCAACTTCTGTATACTATTTTTAAACTTTGAAAATTCATCATAGTTTTGGGGATTCTTGTTTTCTTACATCAAAACTATTTCTGTTTTCCCATTTTGTACCAATTAAATTATTTAATTTATTTTCTAATGAAATTTTAATCTTCAGTTAATAATCTTTTAATTATACTACTTTATTATATAAATATAGAAAATAATCAAATGGAGGTATTAAAATGGAAATTACTCTTGAGCAAATTGATTTAATAAGAAAAAGAGCCAATGTAAGTTATAAGGAAGCTAAGGAAGCATTAGAAAAATTTAATGGAAATATAGTTGAAACTTTATCTTTTCTTGAAGAACAAAATAAAATAAAATCTGAAGGAGGAATTAAAGACTCCTCTTTTATGAAAAACATTCAAGATTCTGCATCAAGATTAAATAAAATCAATTTTATCATATATAAAAATGAAAAAACTGTATTAAATATTTCTTCCTTAATTGCCTTAACAATAGGAGTATTTACTTTACCTTTCTCCATAGCTGTAATACTTTTACTTGTATTAACACATCATAAGATAAGGCTTGAAAAAGATAATGGAGAAGAATGTAGCATAAACGATAAAATTGATAAGATATCTAGCGACTTAACTTCTGCTACAGATAAAATTGTAAATGAATTTAAATAATAAATAAAGCCTGCTGAATAAATCAGCAGGTTTTATTTATACTGTTTCTAGAATCATAAAAATAGTATAATGATATTTAAGGGAGTGGTTGTTATGGATAATAAAAAAATCTTAATCATAGAAGATGAGATCAAAATAAGTAGATTTCTTCAGTTAGAGCTTGAACATGAGGGCTATATTGTAAATACTGAACAAGATGGAAGACTTGGATTAGAAAAAGCTCTCCAAAAAGACTATGACCTTATTCTATTAGATGTAATGCTTCCATCTCTAAATGGGATGGAGATATTGAGAAGATTAAGAACAACCTCTCAAGTTCCTGTTATTATGCTTACAGCTAAAGATGAAGTAATGGACAAAGTAATGGGACTAGATATAGGAGCTGACGATTATATTACAAAGCCTTTTGCAATAGAAGAATTATTAGCTAGAATAAGGGTAGTCTTTAAACATAGTAGAATTCCTGCTACTGAATCAAACATTATTCAAGTAGATAAATTAGTTCTTGATATGGATAAATACTCTTTAACCTATGATAAAGACCCTATTGATCTAACTAAAAAAGAATTTGATTTACTTAAATATCTTATGCTAAATAAAGGGATTGTCTTGACAAGAGATAATATTCTAGAAAAAGTTTGGGGCTATGATTATGTAGGAGATACAAATATAGTAGACGTATATATACGTTATCTTAGAAGTAAAATTGATGATAAATATAATAAAAAATTCATCCATACTATTCGAGGAGTGGGGTATCAATTAAAAGATGAATAAATCAAATCTGGGACCAGTATTTACATTTTTATATAAAATTATTAAGAATATATTGTATATTGCAGTGTATATATTGCAATTCTTAATTGACTTATTAAAGAAATCTATAGAAAAAATAAGTAACAGACTTAGATTCTCTATAACATTTAAATTAACCCTTAGCTACGTATTTATTTTTATATTAATATCTATTATAACTAATACTCTCACCATAGTAGGATTCATACGCTATGTTGGTAATACTCCTTATTATGATTATGTAACAATCTTGGCACTTATCCTATTAGCTTCTAATGTATTAGGTATACTTCTTATAGTATTGATTGGATCAAAGGCAAGCAGAAAACTTCTTTCTCCAATAGATACGATGACAAAAATGGTAAAAGAAATATCTATAAATGACCTAGATAAAAGACTAGACGTAAGGGGATCGAAAAATGAATTAAAAGATCTTGCTATAACCTTTAATGACACCCTCAACAGACTTGAAGAATCCATCGAAAAACAAAATCAATTTATTTCCGATGCATCCCATGAGCTCAGAACCCCTATTTCAGTAATACAAGGATATGCAAACCTGCTTAATAGGTGGGGAAAAGACGATAAAGAAGTTCTTGATGAGTCTCTTGAAGCCATTAAAAATGAATCTGAAAATATGAAAAACCTCGTTGAAAATCTACTTTTCCTAGCTCGTGGAGATAAACATACTCAAAAAGTAGCTAAAGAAGATTTTCCTCTCAACAAACTCATAGAAGAAATATTAACAGAAACTAAATTAATTGACGATAGTCACATAATAACCATTGAAAGAAATGAGGAAATCATTGTAAAAGCAGATAAAAACCTCATAAAAGAAGCATTAAGAATATTTCTAGATAATAGTATAAAATATACTCCTGCTGGGGGTACTGTAAAATTAATGTCTTATGAGAAAAATGGCAAAGCTGTAATAACTATAGAAGATAGTGGTATAGGGATTTCAAAAGAACATCTTCCTCATATCTTTGATAGATTTTATAGGACTGACAAATCAAGAACCAGAGAAAGTGGAGGAACAGGTCTGGGACTATCTATAGCAAAATGGATCATAGACAATCATTCTGGTAACATTGATATTGATAGCAAAATAGATATAGGAACAAAAGTTACTATAGAACTTCCCTTACGATAAATAGTAAATATAAATAATAAGGACACCCCCTCAAACTTTAGCTTGGGAGTTGTCCTTAAATATTGTTTATTTATCTAATAACAGGAGGCAGAATCTTAAAATTATTCACATCTATCAGTCCTTTGTCTGTTATCTTCCATGCTGGACTTGTAGATAGTGCTAAGAAGGATAGATGCATTAGTGGTGCATGGATT
>NZ_JAHLOH010000044.1:0-37681 GCF_018917285.1 Tissierella carlieri
CCAAAGGGAGTGTGCAAATTTGAGTTGCGAAACTGCATTCTTGGGTAGCTCAATGGCGGAGCAACCGGCTGTTAACCGGTAGGTTGTGGGTTCGAGTCCCACCCCAAGAGCCAAAGAAATATAAGGCAATGTATGCCGGGGTGGCGGAACTGGCAGACGCACAGGACTTAAAATCCTGCGACCCTTAAAGTCGTACCGGTTCGATTCCGGTCCTCGGCACCACAAAGATTATAAAATAGCTGTAAAGAACAGCATGACGCGGGATGGAGCAGTCTGGCAGCTCGTCGGGCTCATAACCCGGAGGTCGTCGGTTCAAATCCGGCTCCCGCAACCATTACATACCTTGTAGGGCTTGATTTAGTAGTCCTTTAGGATATAGGTTAGTCGTTACTTGTGATTAAATAAATGTGGCGGCGTAGCTCAGTTGGCTAGAGCATGCGGTTCATACCCGCAGTGTCAGCGGTTCAAATCCGTTCGCCGCTACCACTATAAAATTTATAAGGCCCCATGGTCAAGCGGTTAAGACATCGCCCTTTCACGGCGGTAACCCGGGTTCGAATCCCGGTGGGGTCACCATTTATGACCTAACCCAATGAGCAATAGCGAATTTGTAGGTAGGTCAAACGCAACGAGCACCAAATTTATATGACCGATAGGGAATAAATGAATTTGTGTAGCGAGACTGCGAAAAAACATATATGGGCGCATAGCTCAGTTGGGAGAGCACCTGCCTTACAAGCAGGGGGTCACAGGTTCGAGCCCTGTTGTGCCCACCATTTATGACCTAACTTAACGAACGATAGTGAGTTCTAGTAGGTCAAACGCAACGAACACCAAATCTATACGAGCATAGCGAGTAAATAGATTTGAGTTGTGAGACTGCGAAAAATTAATTGGCCTGGTAGTTCAGATGGTTAGAATGCCAGCCTGTCACGCTGGAGGTCGAGGGTTCGAGTCCCTTCCAGGTCGCCAATTAAGCTGGCGTAGCTCAATCGGCAGAGCAACTGACTTGTAATCAGTAGGTTGGGGGTTCAATTCCTCTCGCCAGCTCCAAAAAAACAAATAAGGAAGAGTACCCAAGAGGCTAAAGGGGACGGACTGTAAATCCGTTAGCTAAGCTTTCACTGGTTCGAATCCAGTCTCTTCCACCATTTTATGACCTAACTTAACGAACAGTAGTGAGTTCTAGTAGGTCAAACGCGACGAGTACCAAATTTGTATGACCGTAGGGAATAAACAAATTTGTGTTGCGAGACTGCGAATTTGTATATGCGGGTGTAGCTCAGTGGTAGAGCCCCAGCCTTCCAAGCTGGTTGCGAGGGTTCGATCCCCTTCACCCGCTCCAAAAAAATAATAAAATATGCGCCTATAGCTCAGCAGGATAGAGCAACGGACTTCTAATCCGTGTGCCGGGGGTTCAAATCCTCCTAGGCGCGCCAGTTGTTGGGGTGTAGCCAAGTCGGTAAGGCACTAGACTTTGACTCTAGCATTCCACAGGTTCGAGTCCTGTCACCCCAGCCATCAATTTTTTACAAAACAATTAAACATGATTCATTAGCTCAGTCGGTATAAGCAGGGGACCAAAATCATGGTTTTCGATTTTGAGTACATCTCTTAGTCCTTGATTGGTAAGTCTAATCAGAGAAGTATGTATCATCTGCTAACAAAATAATTTATCATGATCCATTAGCTCAGTCGGTAGAGCACCTGACTTTTAATCAGGGTGTCCCGCGTTCGAGTCGCGGATGGATCACCATGGAGAGGTACCGAAGCGGTCATAACGGGGCGGTCTTGAAAACCGTTAGGGTGCAAGCCCACGTGGGTTCGAATCCCACCCTCTCCGCCAAATTTGATTTAAATAAGTGTTCGTAAGAACCAATTATTTTTTATATGGAGAAGTACTCAAGTGGCTGAAGAGGCTCCCCTGCTAAGGGAGTAGGTCCTTCACGGGGCGCGAGGGTTCAAATCCCTCCTTCTCCGCCATGGTAGGGGCCTTTAGCTCAGTCGGTTAGAGCGCCCGGCTCATAACCGGTAGGTCCGGGGTTCGAGTCCCTGAAGGCCCACCATTACCATACATAGAAAATTGAGAAGTATTCATTGATTACTAATAAACTAAATTAACGTGCCCGGATAGCTCAGTCGGTAGAGCAGTAGACTGAAAATCTACGTGTCGCTGGTTCGATTCCGGCTCCGGGCACCAGTTTTGTATTTTTGGGCCTTTAGCTCAGTCGGTTAGAGCGCCCGGCTCATAACCGGTAGGTCCGGGGTTCGAGTCCCTGAAGGCCCACCATTAATTTAAAACTGTGGATTCAAATAAAGGGGTGTAGTTCAGTGGCAGAACGTCGGTCTCCAAAACCGAATGTCGTGGGTTCAAATCCTGCCACCCCTGCCATTTTGGAATCAAGAAAGCAATTAAAATTGACAAGCCTATACCATTGTAAGTAATAGGGGCGCATAGCTCAGTTGGGAGAGCACCTGCCTTACAAGCAGGGGGTCACAGGTTCGAGCCCTGTTGTGCCCACCAAAAATTTATTAGAGCTGATGGTATTATATGGGCTTGTAGCTCAGGCGGTTAGAGCGCACGCCTGATAAGCGTGAGGTCGGTGGTTCGAGTCCACCCAGGCCCACCAAAATGCTCAGAAAGCTAAGAACTTCAATATTATAGGGGCCTTTAGCTCAGTCGGTTAGAGCGCCCGGCTCATAACCGGTAGGTCCGGGGTTCGAGTCCCTGAAGGCCCACCATTTTAATAAAAAAACAGACCAAAAGGTCTGTTTTTTTATTATGAATAGGAAAATTCTATTTTAATCTTTAACATGTTTCGCTAGGAGCTTTCTTATTAGCTGAGTATATTTTTAAAAGTCTCTATGAGTACATTTTTAATATTATCAATACAATACTTTTTTTCAATCATTAGTATTAAAATACCTGCGGGTAGTTTATAGTCCGTAGCATCTTCGATATTTTCAAGCCCTTCTATTTTAGATATGTCTATATAAATACATTGTTCTTCTTCAGTAATAAACCCACGCTTAAATTCTATTGATATAGTGAAATTATTAAAATCTTCAGTTGTTATACTATAAATTTCACTATAATATTTTATATTATTTTCTAATAAAGAGTCTAGATTGCCATTGATATTTATCATATCACCACTTATTTGTATATTTTCGATGGTAAATTTTATAGTGGTGCTTTTAATATCAAGATAGAAGCTTTTTTTATCATCTAGTACATCTAATATTTCAATTATATCTAGCATATGAGCAAGATCATCATAATTATGTTTTAATATATTTTCTTTTAATAATGTATTCTTAGATACTATATAATCGTAGTAAAAAGCAATACAGTCACGACCAGAGTATTTGTCCTCTCTAATAAATCCTAAGCTAAGTTCTATGGTTTTTAGTTTTAAATTTGGCAGGTTTAGATAATATCTATTTTTCTTAATTATTTGATATAAATCAAAGGACTTTGCCTTATCAAATATATAATGAGTACCATATTTCTTTAAGCGATGCTCGATAAATGGTAAATCGAAAGACTCTCCATTAAATGTAATAATTTTGTCAAAAGTTGATATCATGTCTGTAAACTTTTCTAATAGTTCCTGCTCCTTATCCATATTATTTGCAAAGTATTGATTTAAAATCCAATTATTAGTTTTAAGATCATAATATAGAACCCCTATTAGGTAAATCATATCATTATTTCTATTTAACCCAGTGGTTTCAATATCTATAAAGCAAGTATTGGTATTTTTAAAATATTTTTCTAGATTTAAAGAATGAGAAATTATATTTGTTATAGTTTCCATAAAAAATTCACCCTAAGCCTTCATTATGTTATAATTATAATATTGATATTTTCATTATACCTTTAAATTGATATAAAATCAAAATTTGTATATAGAAATATTATAGGATTGAAAGGAGAGAAAACTAATAATGACTAATCTTGAAGAACATATCTCTAAAATGTCCAATGAAGAGATTAGAGATAATATAATGTCTCTGAATACAAAGCAACTTAAACTTATTAAAGAATCTAGTTATTTAAATGCTTTTAGCGCAATAAATACACTTAAAAATACATTAAAATATAAAATCAAGAATGATAATATGGAACTCACTAGTGAGATTAATTTATTAGATTATTATTTAAATAAGACTATCGGATTATTAGATAATTCTATTAAGTATGAATCAGACAATAATATAAAGCTAAAATTACAAGAAGTAATGGATATTAGACAAGAATTATATGAATTATCTTCAATTATAGATGGATATAGTATAGAGATAGCTTATGTAGGTGAATTAGCAGATCAACATGGAATTAAGATTTTATCTAATAAAGATTATGATAATGTTCCATATAGTATTAAAAAAGTGGAAGACTTAATAACCATGATAAATGAGGTATTAAGTAAATTTAAAGATGATTATTATAAATATATATATGTTATTTCACAAATAATCTCAATACTCCCTATGAGGTTAGTGAAAGAAAACTATTTTTCTATAGTTAAAAACACTATAATGAGAAATCTAAAGCCATATACTAAGTCACAGGTTGAAAGTCAAATTAATGAATATAAAAAGCAGTTTGATAGTTCTATAAGGGATGGATATGGTACAAAATTTGATTATTATTTTAGAGAGATTCAGAAGTTAAGGAATATAAATTTATCTGATAAAGACATAGATGGACTAGATGATATAGTAAAAGAAATAATGAGGCTTACTAAAGAAATCAATGAAATATTTGATTTTATATTAAGATTAGGTTTGATAAGCAATATGATTATAGTTATAAACTTAACTGATAGAATTGCTATCTCTAAAGAAATTGAAGATATATATTATAATTGGATAAAAGTTATATGGGATGAAGATAAGGAAAAAGCAGATGAACTAACAGATCAAATTGAAAAGAAAATTAAAGAAATTGAAGAAGAGATATTTGTGGACTTGGAAGAGTTTAACATATTGAATTCTGAGGCATTAAACAGAGAGGATTTTAGTTATGATGACTTAAACGAAGAGTTGCTATACACTAAAAAGACACTTACTTATTATAATGATGCTAAGCTATCAGATTATAATATATTATTTCCAGAAGATGAGAGCTTGATTACACAAGAGTATTTAGAACAGATTGTTGATTCTTTGATTCAATATATCAATAGATCTTTGAGTAAAATGAAAAACATAGAAAGAAAGGTTAGGATGAGAAAACTGCTATCTCATATAGAGTTGCCTTTTAACGGTATTGAAGAATTTAATAACTATATTAAGTATTCATTAGATAATAGGGTGCTACCTAAAGAAGAAATTAATTTTACCATAAGCTATATACTATATTTTTTGGAAGATTTACTGAATAGTAAACAGGAAATATAATAATTCTATAAAAGGGATGATGTTAATGTTAATGAATAAGATGAGGATGATATAGATGAGTATGGATAGTGGCATAAGAGGATTGAAAAAGGGTTTATTTACATTATGGAGACTGACAAAGATAATCGTTCCTGTATATTTTTTTGTTACATTTCTTAAAATGACTCCTATATTAGATATGATTTCAAAATGGTTTGAGCCCGCAATGAGTTTAATCGGATTGCCTGGTGAAGCATCCTTGGTCCTTGTATTAGGTAATTGCATTAATTTATATGCAGGTATAGGAGCAATTACTAGTTTAACATTAACAATTAAACAGATAACTATTTTAGCTGTTATGCTATCATTTTCTCATAGTTTATTTTTAGAAACAGCCGTTGCGAAAAAAACAGGGGTAAGTTTATTTTTTGTAGTGACTGTCAGACTTTTATTAGCAATAATGTCAGGCTTAATATTAAACATTATCCTATAGGAGGTAAATAGATGGACTTTTGGTTATATATTAAAGAAAGTTTTATTGGGGCTTTAGGTTCAGTAATTACGATGGCTAAAATTATTATTCCATTAATGATAATTATGGAACTCCTTAAGGACTCTAAAATATTAGATAAATTATCTGAAAAGATGAAGCCTATTGCTAAATTTTTTGATATATCCAATGCTGCTGTTTTTCCTTTAATTATAGGATTAATATTTGGATTATCTTATGGTGCTGGAGTTATTATAGAAAGTGCAGAAGAGAATAATTTAAGTAAAAAGGATTTATATACCTTGATGATATTTTTAATTGCTTGTCATGCAGTGATTGAAGATACACTTCTGTTTGTAGTGGTTGGGGCTAATCTTTGGTTTCTATTAGGCATAAGATTAGGTGTAGCGATAATTATCTCCTTATTTGCATCGAAAGCCTTGAAGAAGCTAGAGATAAAAAAACAACTTACTAAGGAAATAAGGGGAGAATGCTAAAAAGGTGCTAATTTAAGCACCTTTTAATTTCTTATTCTTGCTCTTCTTCCTCATAGAATTCTTCCGCTTCTAATCCTCTGAAACCCCTTTTACATCCAGGACGATCAGGTTTACCTGGATCTTCAATATCTCCTATACTATCTTCATCTATTTGTCTTGGGAATAGTGTTGGGAATGTTGTACAAATTGGTGAAGTTTCTGGAGAGATTTCAGTAAAGCCTGTTGAAAGTACACATAATTGAACAGGAACTACTATTTTCTTCTCGCAAGATATACAAAGTGCAATGATTAAATCTATTCTCACTTCTCCTGTCTCTGGATTTATGCGTATATCTCTAGCAATGCTATTGGTACCCAATCTTGTTTCACACAATATATTACAGAACTCTGCAAATCTTGGGAAGAATGCTGAGTCAAATACTGAAGGTATGCATAGTTCAAAGAAGTTGGTTAGTATTATAGGTGCATTAACTGGTGCAATAGGAACATTAGCACTTAAAGTAACGGTGCTTCTTCTTCCATTAGGACTTAGAACTAAGACATCAATTTCAATTAAAACATTACCTCTTAGTGCAATTCTTTGTGTACCAAATACTGGTGTACCTCTTCCTTCATCATCACATACAGTTGTATCAGCAAATATTAATCTTTGATTTCTGCATCCATCTGGACCTACGACCTCTACAAAGTTTCCTTGTGCATCTCTAACGAATTCTCCGCCTGAAAGGATTGTTTCAGGATCTACAACTAAATTACGAGGATCATTTACATTTGCAGGATTAAAAAATCTTCTACATCTAATATCTACTATTCTTATTATTCTCGAGCCTACAGGTAAGTTTGGAGTAAATCTAACGTTACTGACAGTACTTAAGGCTTGTAAGTTTACAAGGGTTGCATCATAAACTTTTTGTACAAAGATTGGTTCAGTTACTACTCTCCTCAGAGTACCATCCCACTCACAGCCCTTAGTTCCAACACAACATCTATCAGTAATATTCTGAGTTAAATCTTCTGGTAATATATTTGAATGCATTCTACTTCCTCCTTTTCAAATAATATAAATTTACTTCTCAATGATAATATATTCTGTCTGATATTATTCTGTTACAAATAAAAACTGTAATATAAGCTAGAAGAAGATAATATTCATTATTAAGGAGAGACAAATTAATATTGCTATTAAGAAAAGCAAGAAGGTGGTGTTTAAATGACATTTTTTACTGATCGATGGACTATTGCTGAAATTGGATCAAATAATACTATCTTAGTTAGGAAGTCCAAAAATAATATTTTATTAGAAAGAGTAGTAGGAGATACAAGTATTAATAGTAGAGAAATCATAGCTAGAGATGTTCTTGAGGAATATGATTTAGGAATTGATATAATGAATAATATTTATATATTATATCAAAGCAAAGAAGGACATCTTGTTCTAAATGTACTAAAGGAGAAGAAGAAAGAAGAAATACAACTTACATCTGAGCCATTACCAGAAGTATTTGAGTTGAACATCATAGTAAAGGATAAGATAATTCATATATTTTATCTTATAAGAATATCAGATGAGGAAATGAGGTATAGGATATACCATTACTATTATAATGAAAATAAGTGGAGCAATCATATAATTGAAGAAATTAGTGTAAATAAGGTACTAAACCCTATTAGATTAATGCAAACTGACAAGAGTATTTTATTATTATATTATAGTAATGATAAAAAAATAGAGCTAAAAGAATTTAGTATGGATAAATTAGTATGGAGCAATAATAGAACCTTAGTTGGAACGGAAAATGATAAATTATTTTTAGATGTGCTTAAGATGGATAATATTATTCATATGACTTATGGTGAATTTATAAGCGGAAGTTTAGTTATAAAATATAATCAATTCTCCTACGATGATGGAGAATATGAAAAAATTAGAGAACAGCATATATCAAATGAGGGAAGTCCATCTTATCCTAATATAATATTTTATGAAAATAAGTTATGGATCACTTGGGTAGAGTTAAATAAGATAATGAGCAGAAGTAGTGAAGATAAGGGGATGAATTGGGAACCAATAATATATATGTGGAAAGGATCAAGGGATATAGATTTTGTTAGATATAAGTATTTAACGACGATCTCTAAAGACAATGTTCTACTTCAGCATTCCTTTGGTAGCATATATCCAGAGGTAACATTTATGGGGTTTGGTCCCTTAGATAATGTGGTAGAAGTTCCTATAAAAAAAAAGAAATCAATAAGCATTCCAAGAATTTAGAAACAATAATAGAAGAACTAGAAGAAAAGGTAAGAAAATTAGAACAAAATATATTTGAAATTGAAGATTTTTTAAATCGTAGAACAAGAGGAACATATGGAAAAGAAAGAAAAAGGCCATTATAAGCCTTTTTCTTTAAAATATCATATAAATAGATTTTGCTCTATTATTTCTTTAATTTCATTCATATTATTCGTTAGACCTAATGCTAGCATAAGTTTTATTCTTATTTTTTGTCCAGGCAAATTCCCTCCAAAGATTACTCCTAATTCACGTAAATGCTTCCCTCCTCCTTCGTAGCCATAAGAATCTAAAACTCTACCCGTTGGGCATCTTGATACCATAACAACAGGTATATTTTTATTGATAGCTCTTTTAACCCCTGGTACCATTTTAGGAGGAAGATTTCCTCTGCCTAAAGCTTCAATAACTATACCCTTATATCCAGAGTCTATGTAAAAATTTAATATATCGGATTCAATTCCAGGAACGCATTTTATTAATCCCACTTTTTCTTCTATAATATTAGTATCAATAAATTGGTGGGATATCATATCTCTATAAAATATAACTTCATCATTATCTACAATTCCCAAAGAACCAAATTCCGGGGATTTAAATGTATCTAAAGATAATGTGTTTGTTTTGGTTACCTCACTAGCAGCATTTACCTCATTATTCATTACAACTAATACACCTTTATTTTTAGCTCTACTAGAGATAGCAGTACATAAAGCTGCTGACAGATTGCTAGAGCCATCATATCCAAGCTCAGAACTGTTTCTCATTGCTCCTACTACAACAATAGGCTTGTCTGTCTTAATTATTAGATCAAGGAGATAAGCAGTTTCTTCTAAAGTATCAGTACCATGAGTTACAATGACACCTGTAATATCCTCTCTAGCTATAGTTTTTTTAACTAAATTAGCTATTTCCATCATCATAGAAGGTGTAATATGGGGACTAGGTATGTTGGCATAGTTAATTACTTCAATTTCAGAGAAATTTTCTATATTTGTAACCATACTAATAATTTCTTCTGAGGTCAAGGCAGGTATGGCTGCATGAATACGGGGATCAATTTTCATAGAAATAGTACCACCAGTAAATATTATGGCTACTTTATTTTTATTAGACATATTATATACCTCCAATTAATTAAATTGATAATTTACACGCAATATTAATATAACATATTTTACAGCATTATTGGAATATAAAGAAGAATTATTACATAAAAAAAAAGACTCCACTTGGAGTCTTCACCCATTTTGGATGTAAATAAACCGTTCAAAAGGGGTATTGGGAATAGAGATCTTATTTGAGGTTACCAGGGGGATAACCACAATTAAATTATAGCAAATGTCGACAAAATATGCAACACTTTTTTAAAAAAACTTCAATATTCGACAAAAGATTTACATAATATAGAAATATTCTACTTTAATATAGTATATAAATCCTGTATAATAGTATAGAAGGAAATAGTATTTATAGGGGGTTTTAATATGAATAACAAATTTTTGGAATTGAGAGACGTATTATCAAAAAATAGTTTTGTAGTAAAAACATTTAATAATATTTCAGAAGCGAAAGAAGAATTACTATCCGAAATCAAAAAAGAAGAATCTATAGGTATAGGTGGTTCTATGACGATACAAGATATGGATATATATGATGATTTAAAAGATAGAGGTAATGAAATTTACTGGCATTGGAGAAAAGATGTTGAAGACGCAGCTGTAAAGGCTATAAATACAGATACTTATATTGCCAGCACAAATGCATTGACTATGGATGGTAAACTTGTAAACATGGATGGGACTGGAAATAGAGTGGCTTCTATGATATACGGTCATAAGGATGTATATATAGTTGTTGGAAAGAATAAAATATGTAAGGATTATGATGAAGCTAGAGAGAGAATTAAAAATATTGCAGCACCAATGAATGCTAAAAGATTGAATCTTAGCACTCCATGTACTCATACTGGAAAATGTATTGATTGTGATTCACCACAAAGAATTTGTAGATCAGAGGTTATAGTTCATAAAAAACCTGGAGGAACTAATATTCATATTTACTTAGTAGATGAGGAATTGGGATACTAAATAGAAGAGGTGTATAATATTTGATTTATTTGGATAATTGTTCCACAACAAGACCAAGAGAAGAAGTTGTAAATGTACTAATCGAGAGTATGAGAGATGATTTTGGAAATCCCTCATCTCTTCATAGACTTGGTATGAAGTCAGAAAAGAGGATAAAGCAGGCTAGGGAGTATATTGCTAGATATTTAAACGTAACTACCAATGAAGTTTATTTTACATCTGGAGGTACTGAAAGTAATAATATTGCTATTCAGAGTATTGTAAATAAGCTAGGTAAAAGGGGAAAACATATAATTACTACAAAAATTGAGCATCCTTCAGTATTGAATATAATGAAAAACTATGAACAACAAGGTTTTGATATTACCTACTTAAATGTGGATAATTTTGGGTATATATCTTTAGAGGAATTAAGAAATGCTATTAGAAAAGATACAATCTTAGTATCTATAATGCATGTGAATAATGAAATTGGTTCTATACAGCCTATTAATGAAGTAAAAAACATTATTAATTTAATAAATCCTAATATATTATTGCACGTAGATGGAGTACAAGGATTTGGAAAAGTAGATGTTTCTTTAAAAAATTGGGGTGTAGATAGTTATTCCTTTAGTGGACATAAGATATATGGGCCTAAAGGAATAGGAGGATTGTATATAGATAAGAAACATATTCTTTCTCCCATAGCGTTTGGGGGTAATCAAGAGAGAGGACTAAGATCAGGAACTGAAAATATAACAGGTATTATTGGTTTTGGTGAGGCTGTAAGGATAATGACACAAAAGTTTAAAGACGAATCTGATCATGCATTTAAGCTTAAGAAATATTTTGCAAGTAGAGTAAGAGAAGAAATTCAAGATATAAGATTTAATACGACCTTAGATGAAAAATCTTCGCCATATATATTAAATATATCATTTAATCATGTTAGAGGAGAAGTTTTGTTACACTATTTGGAAGATAAAGAGATCTATGTCTCTACGTCTTCAGCATGCTCATCTAAAGGTACAGAAAAGAGTCATGTTCTTAGAGGTATCTGTCTAAGCAATGAGGAGATAGAAGGAGCAATAAGATTTTGTTTCTCATATGAAAATACTTTGGAAGATATGGAAACTGCAGTTCAGATATTAAAGGAATCAGTATCTGAGATTAGACAAATAACTATGAGGTGATTAGGTGGATAAAGTACTATCTGTAAGTTTAGGTGAAATTGCTCTAAAGGGATTAAATAGAAAATACTTTGAAGATCAATTAATTAAACATATTCGAAGGGCAATAAAAGATATAGGATTTGAAAAGATATATAAAGAACAAGGGAAAATATATATACAGGCTGAAGAACAATTTTTTCCCCAGATGATAAATAGATTGAGAAAAGTATTTGGGCTTGTATATATAAGCCCATGTATCAAAGTAGAAAAAGATGTAGATGAAATTGAAAATGCTGTATTAAAAGCCGTAAAGGAGAAGATAGAAGGAGAGAAGATTAAAACATTTAAGGTCGATACCAATAGAGCAGATAAAAATTTTCCGATAAAATCTCCAGATTTCTCTAAACAAATGGGAGGGGTTATACTTAAAGCTTTTAATGAACTCAGTGTAGATGTCCACACGCCAGATACCTTAGTATATATCGATATAAAACAAAACGCATATATTTATACAGACAAAATAAAAGGACATGGAGGCATGCCAATAGGCACCAATGGGAAAGGATTGCTCCTTTTATCAGGAGGTATAGACAGTCCAGTAGCAGGATTTCTGATGGCAAAGAGAGGTGTAGAAATATCAGCAGTTCATTACCATTCCTACCCCTTTACTAGTGAAAGGGCAGAGGAGAAAGTTAAAGATCTAGCTGGGATTTTATCTAGATATACTGGCAAGATAACAATGTATAGTGTAAATATATTAGAAATTCAGAAAGAAATAAATGCTAAATGTCCTGAAAAGGAAATGACAATCTTATCTAGAAGGTTTATGATGCGAATAGCAGAAAGGATAGCTGAAAAACAAAATATAAATGCTTTAATAACTGGAGAGAGCTTAGGTCAAGTAGCAAGTCAGACTATTGAAGGAATTAGTGTGACAAATGCAGCAGTTAAACTACCGATATTAAGACCATTAGTAGGATTAGATAAAGTAGATATTATAGAGATTGCAAAGGATATTGAAACTTTTGAAACGTCGACTCTTCCTTTTGAAGACTGTTGTACTGTTTTCTTACCTAAGCACCCAGTTACAAAACCAAGGATAGAAGACATTGAGAAATCAGAAGAAGTATTAGATGTAGACTATCTAATTGACAATGTAATAGAAAATATGAAAGTAACTACGATAGAATAGTAGAAAGGGGAAAAAAGATGAAAGGAAAATCTTTATTAATTATAATAGGTATAATTGTATTGTTGGCATTTCCACTTATAGGCTCATACAATAGTCTTGTTACATCAAATGAAAATGTGGATGCAGCCTGGGCACAAGTGGAGAATCAATTGAAGCGTAGGGCAGATTTAATACCAAATTTACTGGAAACTGTCAAGGGTTATGCATCTCATGAGAAAGAAGTAATTGATAGTATAGCCTCAGCAAGATCCATGTATGCTGGTGCAAAAACTCCACAAGAATTTGCAGAGGCAGATGAAGGATTAAATAATGCAATAAAGAGTTTAAATGTAATCGTTGAGAATTATCCAGATTTAAAAGCTAATCAAAACTTTGCAGATCTTCAAGTTGAATTAGCAGGTACAGAAAATCGAATAGCAACTGAAAGAATGAGATATAATGATGTAGTAAAAACATATAATACAAGGATTAAAAGATTCCCAACAAATATTATGGCTGGAATATTTGGATTTGATAAGAAACAATATTTTGAAATCAATCAGCAAGATGCAGAAGTACCAAAAGTAAATTTTTAGGTGGTGCCTAGATGAAGAAGAACAAGATATATTTAATTATTTTTTGTATCATTGTACTTCTATCTACATCTGTTTATGGTAGCAGTTATGAACTACCTGAACCTAGTTATGATTTTTATGTTTATGATGAAGCTGGGATAATAGATAAGGATATTGAGAATTATATTATTGATATAAATAAGGATATATATAAAAAAACAGGAGCTCAAATAGTAGTGTCTACAGTAAACTCTCTAGGAGATATGGATATAAATTCTTATGCTACAGCTTTGTTTGAAAAATGGGAAATAGGCAGTAAGGAATATGATAATGGTATGCTGGTATTAATTGTGCCAAATGATAGGGAAATATGGATTGAAGTTGGTTATGGTTTAGAAGGACGATTTCCAGATAGCAAAACCAAGAGGATAATAGATAATTATATTTTACCTTATTTTGCAGAAGAAAAATATTCAGATGGTGTGTTGGCAGGATTTAACCAGATATTGATTGGACTAGAGGAAGAATACAATATATCTTTAGATAAATCAAAGGTAGTTGACGAGCCTTTTCCTGTAGCTGACTTAGGATCTTCTATTTCTAAGATTCCCATCATAATAGGGATAATTATTTTTCTATTTATAGATTTCAAATTATTTCGTGGTATGATTACCTACAGTATACTTCGTGGTATAGGAAGAGGAGGCCGTGGAGGTGGATTCGGCGGATCCTCTGGGGGAGGAAGGTCATCTGGCGGTGGTGGTCGCTCAGGCGGAGGCGGTGCCGGAGGAAAATGGTAGAATTTAATAATTTATTTCAATAAACTAGTATTTAATACTAGTTTATTTTTTTATACAATAAATTTAGTATATTAAACTTAGAAAATTAAAAGTGTCCTATAGATGTGTATAATACAGAGATAAAAGGCAAATAAAAATTTCAAAAAACTATTGACATTTATCATGGATTTTGACTATAATATGATAGTTGGAAAAAAGTTTAGTAATTATAAACTAATTATTTAATATATGGTTAGTTCTTTAGGAGGTGTATTATGAAAATTGGTGACAAAATAAGAAGGTTAAGAATACAAAATTCACTTACTCAAGAAGAGTTAGCAGATAGATCTGAATTGACTAAAGGATTTATATCTCAAGTAGAAAGAGATTTAACATCTCCTTCTATAGCTACATTAGTTGATATTTTAGAGGGACTTGGAACAAATTTACAGGAGTTTTTTAATGAAAGTATTGATGAGAAAATAGTTTTTTCAAAAGATGATGCTTTTGAAACAGAAAATGAAGAATTAAAATATGTTTTAAAGTGGATTGTACCTAATGCACAAAAAAACAAGATGGAACCAATTCTTATAGAGTTAGAACCTGGAGGAAGATCAAAAGAAGATACACCTCATGAAGGAGAAGAGTTTGGGTATGTAGTAAATGGAAGTATTTTTGTCTGTATAGGTAGAGAAAAGTATAAAGTTAGAAAAGGTGAAAGCTTCTATTATAAAGCCAACTCTAATCATTATATATCAAATGAAGGCAAAACAAAGGCCTCAATTATTTGGGTGAGTACACCACCAAGTTTTTAAAGATAATGGGGGGAAGAAAATGCATACTGTAGAATTAAAAAATGTTACAAAAGAATTCAACGGAGTTACCGTTTTAGAGGATATAAATTTATATATTAGAGAAAATGAGTTTTTAACTCTTCTAGGGCCAAGTGGCTGTGGTAAGACAACAACTCTTAGAATAATAGGTGGATTTGAAGAGCCAACTAAAGGTACAGTCTTATTTGAAGGAAAAGATATTACAGAAGTACCACCCTATGAAAGACAAATAAATACTGTGTTTCAGAAGTATGCTCTTTTCCCACATTTAGATGTATATGATAATATTGCCTTTGGGCTAAAAATAAAAAAGATATCTAAGGATGAGATTAGTAAAAGAGTTAAAGAAATGTTGAGACTTGTGAATCTTCAAGGCTTTGAAAATAGGACGATTGATTCTCTAAGTGGCGGACAGCAGCAAAGGATAGCTATAGCTAGGGCACTTGTCAATGAACCTAAGGTACTTTTATTAGATGAGCCTTTAGGGGCATTAGATTTAAAGCTTAGAAAAGATATGCAGATAGAACTTAAAAATATGCAAAAAAGAGTAGGTATAACATTTATATATGTAACCCACGATCAAGAAGAAGCCTTAACAATGTCAGATACTATAGTTGTAATGGATAAGGGAAGAATTCAACAAATTGGTACACCAGTTGATATATATAATGAGCCTAAAAACGCATTTGTTGCTGAGTTCATTGGAGAAAGTAATATTATAGATGGAATTATGCATGAAGATTTTTTAGTTGAATTCTCAGGAAAAAACTTCAAATGTGTAGATAAAGGTTTTAGCAAAGATGAAGATATAGAAGTGGTAATAAGACCAGAGGATATTGAAATAGTTTCGGTAGAAAATGGAATCTTAAATGGCGTAGTTGATTCTGTTACTTTTAAAGGAGTTCATTATGAGATGATAGTTAAATCCAGTGACTTTGATTGGATGATACACAGTACAATAATGAAGCCAGTGGGAACTGAAATAGGAATGACGGTGTCACCTGAAAATATTCATATAATGAAGAAGGTGAGAGAAGAATGAAGATGAAGAAAACAGCTTATCCTTATGTTCTATGGATGGTTATATTTATTGTAGTTCCACTTCTTCTCATAATGTATTTTGCATTTACTAGAGGAGACAGTCAAAATTTTGCTACATTTCAATTTAGCTTAGATAATTTTAAAAGGTTTTTTACACCAACCTACTTGAAGGTACTCGGTAGGTCGGTTAATCTAGCTTTTATTTCTACCATTGTCTGCTTAATACTTGGATATCCCATGGCATTTATCATCTCGAAAGAAAAGATAAGAAAAAGGAATATTATGATTTTGATGTTTGTCATACCAATGTGGATGAATTTTCTATTACGAACTTACGCATGGCTTACTTTGTTAGGTAGAAATGGTTTTATAAACTTTCTAGTTACAAAACTAGGGTTTCAGCCACTTGAATTAATGTATAATGATAAGGCTGTTTTACTTGGCATGGTATACAATTTCTTGCCTTTTATGGTTTTGCCTATTTATTCAGTATTGACTAAGATAGACAATAGTTTAATAGAGGCAGCGGAGGACTTAGGTGCTAATAAGATTCAGGTATTTGGTAAAGTTATACTTCCACTTAGTGTACCAGGAATTATAACGGGAATAACCATGGTATTTATACCAGCAGTAAGCACATTTATAATATCAAGCTTATTAGGTGGAAATAAATATAATTTAATTGGAAATCTAGTTGAACAGCAATTTAGATGGACAGGAGATTGGCATTTTGGATCTTCGATGTCTATAATATTGATGGTGTTTATCCTTATAACGATGGCTCTTACATCTAAATTTGATAAAGAAAAAGAAGGTGGAGGTGGGGGACTATGGTAAACAAAGGTATAAAAAAGTTATATACATTTCTAATATTCTTGTTTCTATATGCTCCTATTATTGTTTTAATAGTGTTTTCCTTCAATAATTCTAAATCAAGAGGAGTATGGGCTGGATTTACACTGAAATGGTATATAGAATTATTTAAAGATGCTGAGATACTAAAGGCCCTTTATTATACCTTACTTGTGGCAGTGCTTTCAGCAGTTATATCTACAATTATTGGCACGTTTGCTGCAATTGGTATATATAATATGCCTGGTCTAAATAAGAAAATAATTTTGAACTTAAACTATATTCCTGTATTAAATCCAGATATAGTTACAGCAGTATCACTTATGGCGTTATTTAGATTCTTGAAGATAGAATTTGGTTTTACAACCATGCTTTTATCACATGTAACATTTTGTACACCCTATGTTATATTATCTGTATTGCCAAAATTAAAACAGATGAATAAACATCTAGCTGAGGCAGCTATGGATCTGGGAGCAACACCATTTTATGCCTTGAGAAAGGTTGTTATACCAGAAATAATGCCAGGTATAATAACAGGCGGACTAATGGCATTTACATTGTCAGTGGATGATTTTGTTATATCTTTTTTCAATACAGGAAATGGTGTTTCCAATTTGAGCATTGAAATATTTTCTATGACAAGGCGAGGAATAAATCCTGTAATAAATGCATTATCTACTCTAATGTTTGTTAGTTTAATGATAATGTTACTAATAATAAACAAAAGAACAGAGAAAAATGAAATGGAAAGAGGTGTTTAATTTGAAGACAAGAAAATCTATAATATTTTTAGTTGTGATTTTAGTCATTGGAGTTATAGCAGCAGGATGTGGTGATAGTAGACCAAGTATCAATGTATACAACTGGGGAGACTATATAGACAAAGATGTAATTAAAGAGTTTGAAGAAGAGTATAATATAAAAGTGAATTATAGTATGTATGCAACTAATGAAGACTTATATGTGAAGTTAAAACAAGGTGGAAGTAGCTATGATGTAATAATTCCATCAGATTATATGATTGAGAGAATGATTAGAGAAGGTATGCTATCAAAATTAGACACGAATAATATACCAAATTTACAAAATGTAGATGAGAAATTTTTCAATCTAGACTTTGATCCAAGTAATGAATACTCTGTGCCTTATATGTGGGGAACAGTAGGAATAATCTATAATAAAGCAAAAGTAGATGATGTGGTAGATAGCTGGGATATTTTATGGAACGAGAAATATAAGGATCAAATAATTATGCTAAATAGTCAAAGAGATACTTTAGCAGTAGCATTATTGAAGTTAGGATACTCTATGAATACAAGAGATATAAATGAATTAGAAGAGGCAAAACAAGAGCTAATAAAACAAAGACCATTGGTATGGGCATATCAAGGTGACGAGGTAAAAGATACTATGATAGGTGGAGAAGCAGCACTTGCTGTAGTTTGGTCAGGTGATGCAGTTGCTATGATTAGACAAAATCCTGATCTAGCATATGTAATACCAAAAGAAGGAACTAATCTTTGGTTTGATAGTATGGTGATACCAAGTACAGCAAAGAATAAAGAAGGTGCTGAGGCTTTTATTAACTTCATGTGCAGACCAGATATTGCAGCAAAAAATACTGACTATATAGGATATTCAACACCTATACCAAAAGCAATAGAAACGCTGCCAGATGATATCAAAAATTCTAAAGTTGCATATCCATCTGATGAAGAAATCAAAAATACTGAAATATTTAAAGACCCAATGGATATTATACAAGAATATGATAGAATATGGACTGAGGTAATGTCAGGACAATAGAAAATATAAAATTTGAAACACTGGATTACAGTAACAATATGTAATCCAGTGTTTTTATATATAATATTCTGGAGCTAGTTATTTAGGTACAACTATTTTCTAAGTTTTATGAATATCATTTAAGTTTATGATAAAAATATAATAAAGTAAAACTTAGGAGGTATATGATGGACAACAAAGAGATGAAAGATAGTGATATGTATAAGGCGGATGAAATTAAAGGTCAGACTCAGGAAAAGCCTGGTAGGGAGTTTAAAATGGAGCCAGAGCCTATATATGATAATAAAGCTCATATGGGATATGGCAGATTAAAGGATAAGGTAGCCATAATAACTGGTGGAGATAGTGGTATAGGAAGAGCAGTAGCTGTAGCTTATGCAAAGGAAGGAGCTAATCTAGTAATCGTATACAATATTGCAGATAAAGATGCTAATGATACTAAGAGTGTCATAGAATCATATAATGGTAAGGTTCTTTTAATAAAAGGTGACATTGGTAACAGTGAATTTGCCCAAGAAATAATTGATAGAACTATAAAAGAATATGGAAAACTAGATATTCTTATTAATAATGCAGCAGAACAACACCCTCAGCAAGGTATTCAATATATAACTGATGAACAGCTTGAAAATACTTTTAGAACCAATATATTTGGAATGTTTTATCTAACAAGGGCTGCAATATCTTATTTATCTGAAGGGAGTTCAATAATCAATACTTCTTCAATTACAGCCTATAGAGGAGATTCTACATTAATTGATTATTCTTCAAGTAAAGGAGCAGTTACATCATTTACGAGATCACTGGCATTAAATTTAGCAGAAAAGAAAATCAGGGTAAATCAAATAGCTCCAGGACCTATTTGGACTCCACTGATTCCATCTACCTTTGATAAGGCTAGTGTAGAAATTTTTGGAGAAAATACGCCTCTAAAAAGACCAGGGCAACCTGTTGAATTAGCAGAAGCCTATGTATTTTTAGCATCTGACGGAGCAACTTATATGTCGGGTCAAACGATTCATATAAATGGTGGAGAAGTGGTGAACGGATAGTGTTAAGAGGCACCTAACTAGTACTTTGATAGAGGATTTTTTTATTATGGGTCAACTAAGGGGATTAAAGGGTCTTGGTTGGCTCATTATTTTATATTAAGTATTCTTACAAATAAAAATATCTTTATAGTGAAAAAGATATTTTATTTATCTTATATAACAAGTATTATTGTAATTTAGAGTAATGGTGCTATATATTATGATTGAATTAAATTAGGAGTAGTTTTTACCTTGTTTTTATAATTTGTTCAAAGGGTATAATAAAATTATAGAGGTAGACACTAAAAGAACTGATTTATATAAAAACATAGAAAAAAGGAGAAAGGTAGATACGATGACAATAGAAACAGGATGGAATTTAGATAACAGTTATGTAAATAATCTTCCAGAATTGTTTTTTACTAAAGTTAACCCAACCCCTGTAAGTTCACCAAAAATGATTATTCTCAATTACCCATTGATAAGATATTTAGGATTAAATATCCAGACACTTCAAAGTAATGAGGGCGTAGCTATATTTGCTGGAAATAAGATTCCAGAAGGAGCTATGCCACTTGCTCAGGCTTATGCAGGTCATCAATTTGGTCATTTCACCATGTTAGGAGACGGTAGGGCTGTTTTAATTGGAGAGCAGATTACACCTTTAGGAGAACGGTATGACATCCAATTAAAAGGTTCAGGTAGAACACCATATTCTCGTGGAGGAGATGGGCGAGCAGCACTTGGACCAATGATTAGAGAGTATATTATAAGCGAAGCTATGCATAACCTTGGAATTCCAACAACGAGGAGTCTAGCGGTAGTGACAACGGGTGAATCAATAGCCCGTGAAACTCGTCTACCGGGAGCGATTTTAGCACGGATGGCAGCTAGTCATTTACGAGTGGGTACTTTTCAGTATGCTGCAAAATGGGGTACAGTGGAGGATATACGAATACTTTCAGATTATACAATAAAACGGCATTTTTCATATATTGAAGATGATGAGAACCCTTATCTATCATTACTTAAAGAAGTAATAAAGCGACAAGCTGCTCTTATTGCTAAATGGCAGCTAATAGGCTTTATTCATGGAGTAATGAATACTGATAATATGACTATAAGCGGAGAGACTATTGATTATGGTCCTTGTGCTTTTATGGATACCTATGATCCAGCAACTGTATTTAGTTCTATTGACATTCATGGACGCTATGCTTATGGTAATCAACCTAATATTGCTGCATGGAATCTTGCAAGATTTGCTGAAACTTTATTACCTTTATTAGATGAAAATCAAGAGAGAGGTGTTAAGTTGGCTCAGGATGCCATTTCAGATTTTGGAAAGTTATATCATAGAAACTGGCTTACAGGAATGAGGGCAAAGTTAGGAATATTTAATGAAGAGTCAGAGGACGGATCCCTTGTTGAAGATCTCCTTAATATAATGCAGAAGTATAGGGCTGATTATACCAATACATTTGTAGCTCTCACTTTCGAAAAACTAGAGGATTCATCTTTATTTAGTACTGATGAATTTCTTAAATGGCATAGAAGATGGAAGGATAGACTAAGTAGGCAACAGGAATCCAATAATTCATCTCAACAACTAATGAAAAATTCTAATCCTTCTATAATCCCTAGAAATCATCGAGTGGAAGAAGCATTAGAAGCTGCAGTAAAACAAGGAGATTATAGTGTACTTGAGCGACTTCTTGACGCTCTTTCAAATCCTTATGATTACTCTATCAAACAGGCTGACTATTCCACACCACCTGAGCCATCAGATCGTCCTTACAGAACTTTTTGTGGAACTTAACTTAGGTAATTGTTCTTTTATCTTAGATTACGATGTGTAATATATTGCACATCGTAATCTATATTACATAGGAATTTTTTAATAATGAGACAAAACTATTTATACTTATTTATCAGTATGATATATTTATATTAATTACTTTATTCTGTTAGTGTATAATGGGAGTGATTTAATGTGATAAATATTGGAAGTCTTCTTAATATCAATAATTACTTTGATAGTATAATAATTACTGATAATAGAGGCATTATAGAGTATTATTCGAATATGAGATCGGATATATATGATCTAAGGCAGGATGAGATAATAGGTAAAAGTATACTAGAGATTCATCCTTATTTAACACAAGAAACTAGTAGTATCATGAGGGTTTTAAAGGATGGCAGACCAATATATGACCAAATTGAATATCTAACAACAAAACATGGGCAAAATATAACTAACATATATAGTACTTTGCCTATAGTGAAAGAAGGCAAGGTAGTTGGTGCCATTGATCTTGCTAGGTGTGTTAATGAAAATGAGCGTCAGAGTATTATTCTTACTCGTAGCAATAATGAGAAGGAAAGATTATATCAGCTTAATGATATCATTACAAAATCACCAGCTATGAATGAAATCAAATCTAAAATTATGAGAATAGCAAATACAGATTCGTCTGTTATGATTTATGGTGAAACTGGCACTGGTAAAGAACTAATTGCACAGTCAATACATAGTTATAGCTATAGAAATAGTAATAAATTTATATCTCAGAATTGTGCAGCTATACCATCGAATTTGTTGGAAGGTATTTTATTTGGTACAGTAAAGGGCAGCTATACTGGTGCTGAGAATAGAAGGGGACTATTTGAAGTTGCAAATGGTGGGACATTATTTCTAGATGAAATTAATTCAATGGATATCAATATGCAGAGCAAAATATTAAAAGCAATTGAAGAGAAAAAGGTAACAAGAATTGGAGGAACAGAACCCATTGATACAGATATACGTATAATTACTGCTCTAAATGAGCAACCTCTTTCATGTGTTGAGCAAAATACATTAAGAGAAGATTTATATTATAGATTAAATGTAGTACAAATAGATATTCCCCCATTAAGGGAAAGGAGTGAAGATATTACTTATTTAACAGATTATTTTATTTCTAGATATAACTCAAAGATGAATAAATCCATAATTGGACTTAGTGATGAAGTTAAAGAGCTATTTTTGAATTACAGTTGGCCTGGTAATATTAGGGAACTTAGAAATGTTATAGAGGGTGCATTTAACATTATTGGATCTAGATATATACAATTAAGAGATTTACCACATTATTTAGTAAGTCAATTTAAAAATCAGTTACTTAACGTTGAATTGAACAATCAAGAAATGTCATTAGTTGAAAAAGTAGAAAGTTATGAAAAGCGATTATTGATAAATGCATTGGTTTCATCTGAGACTATAGCTGAAGCAGCAAGGAAATTAAAATTGTCTAAACAAGCATTAAGCTATAAATTATCTAAATATAATCTAAAATAAATTAAATGTGATTTAAATAAAGCTTAAGGACAAAAAATCTTGACCATGGGTCAAGATTTTTTGTCCCTTTATTGTTTGGTTATAGTATTTTGGTCAAAATATTTTGATTGCTTGTGTCAAGATTATTATGAAGAGTCTGAAAATACGAGAAAATAATTGGCATATGATTTGCAACTATAAAATATTGAATTAAAATAAAATTTGTAAGGAGGAAATTTTCATGTCAGATTATGGTTTCTTAAGTTTAGTACCACCAATTATTGCTATTATTTTAGCTCTAAAGACGAAAAAGACTTTATTGTCTTTGTTCTTCGGTGTATGGGTAGGTGCCACTATTATTAGTGGATATAATCCATTAGTTGGCTTCACAAAAGTTGTGTCAGATTTTATGGTTCCAGCTATAGGAAATACATATAATGGAGGAATGCTCTTATTAGTAACATTAGCTGGAGGATTCGCTTATATGTTAAGAATAACAGGTGCTGCTGAGGCTTTTGCTCAAATAACAACTAAAAAGATTGATACTCCTAAAAAAGCTCAAGTGGTGACATGGGCATCCTCATTTATATTTTCATATACTGAGCCATGCTTGATTCTTGGAACAATTATGAGACCTATTACAGATAAGGCTAGAGTATCTAGAGCAAAGCTTTCTTATATTTTAGACTCAATGGGATGTAATTTAGCATCATTTTCGCCTATTAGCAGTTATGGACCTTTTATAGCAGGGTTAATTGCTACTCAACTTACAGCTGCTGCCATTGAAGGAAATGAATGGTCGATTTATTTACAGATGTTTCCCTTTAACCTATATGGATTTTTCGCAATGATAATGGTATTAATTGTCGCTCTTACTGGGATGGATATAGGACCTATGATGGTAGAAGAAAAAAGAGCTAGGGAAACTGGAAAACTGTTACCAGACGGAGTTGAGTCAATAATTACAGAATCTAAAACTGTTTTACCAGAAGGATATAAATTAACTATTAAAAACTTCATCATACCTATGGCCTCACTGTTTCTTTCTATATTTGCTACAATATTTTGGAGTGGAAATATAGTTACTAACGGATTTCGAGGTGCATTTGTCAATGCCAATATTGTTTTAGCCATTTCTATGGGATTTATAGGTGGAGGAGTTGCCGCTGGTTTAGTAGGTGTAACAACTGGATTATTTAAAATTATAGATGCTTTTGATGGTTTTGTTAAAGGTATGGAAGAACTTATAATGGTCCCATTTATATTAGTGTTAGCTTGGTCTATGGGTGGATTAACAAGCACTATGGGAGTTGGTACATTCTTATCGAATGTGGTTCAAAACCACTTAACTGGTGGATTAGTCCCCGCTTTGATTTTCTTATTTAGTGCATTAATTTCATTTGCAACAGGTAGCTCTTGGGGTGTTTGGGCAATTATGATGCCTATAGCTATACCGATGGCTATTTCATTCAATATTCCCATACCTTATGTTGTAGGGGCAGTAATTGGTGGAGGTTTATTTGGAGATCAATGTTCACCTATTTCAGACACTACAATAATGTCTTCAACAGGTGCTGCATGTAATCATATAGTTCATGTTACAACTCAGTTATTCTATGGTGTTATTGTAGGAACAGCTGCTTTCTGTGGTTTCTTATTCGGAGGACTTACTGGTCAATATTATTTAAGTATAGGAGTTACAGCAATTGTTCTTGTTGGATTAATATTTCTTATGAATAGATTTTCAAAACCAGAAGAAGTTAGTGTGAAATAATATCAGAGTTATCAAGCTAATAGTTACTTATTTTAGGAAAGTCTAGTGTAACTAGATTAGAATGATTTTAATATAAAATATATGTGAAATTTAAATCTATAGGACATTAAGGAGGAATAAGATGAAGATAGTAGATATGATAGTTAAAGCACCTCATTTTTATACGATGGAAGGAATTGGAGTTGGATATAAGGTTGGCGTGGCTATGGTAGTAGATTCTGGGAAGATTGTAGCAATAGATGAAGTAGATAAAATAATGAAGGAATATAATGGGGAAGTAAATCTAGATTTAAGTCATCATGCAATATTTCCTGGGTTTATAGATGCCCATATGCATACGGGATTAGCCATTATGAGAGGTTTAGCCCAGGATACAAATAATTGGATGATGTACGGACTGCAACCATTTGATAATGTAATTACTAATAAAGAAAGGTTGGCAGGCAGCAGAATGGCTATTATAGAAGCCATTAAGGCTGGTACTACTACTATTGGGGATTATGAGGCCTATATGGAGCCTGTATGTGAATTTATCCATAAAGTAGGTGTCAGAGGAAATATTACTAGTACCATTAGGGAAGCTAGAAGGAGAGTTTATAAACCAGGAGAATTATATGAATACGATGAAGAAATGGGACTGAAAAGTTTTGAAGAGAATATAAGACTATTTGAAAAATGGCATAATAAAGGTAATGGACTTATTAAGATATTATTTGGACCCCAAGGACCAGATTTCTTAAGCAAAGATTTATTACTTAAGATTCAAAGAGTAGCGAAGGAGAAAGATACTAAGATACACATGCATACACAACAAGGTGATAGAGAGACTTATCAAGTTGTGAAGAGATATGGAAAAAGACCTATTGAATGGTTAAAGGAAATTGGCTACTTAGATGAGACCTTAATAGCAGTCCATTTAACGGATGCCAATGATGGTGAAGCAAGGGAAGTAGCTAAATCTGGAGCATCGATGATAGTTTGTCCAGGATCTATTGGTATCATTGATGGATTAGTATGCCCTTCAATTACTTTTCAAGAGGCAGGTGGTAATGTAGCACTAGGTTCAGACCAGGCTCCTGGAAATAATAGTCACAACATTATAAATGAAATGAAGCTAATTACACTTTTTAATAAGATTAAATATCAGAATCCTGAAGTTATGCCTGCTTGGAGAGCATTGCGTATGGCTACAATAGAAGGCGCAAAAGCAGTAGGTTTAGGAGAATTAATAGGATCCCTTGAAGTAGGTAAACGAGCAGACTTTATTGCTATAGATTTAAATAAACCTTCTATGTTACCCGTATTTACAAAACCAATGAGAAATATCGTACCAAATTTAGTATATAGTGCTAGAGGCGAAGAGGTAGTTCTTTCTGTTGTAGATGGTAAAATCATCTATAAAGATGGAAAAGTACTTGATATAGATGAAGATGAGTATTTTAATGCAGTCGCTGAATACACAAATGGAATAGGAGAAAGGGCTTCAGAAGAGTTCTTTGAAATAAATGGTACAAATTCTAGATTTATGGAAGAAAATAAATTATAGGATAAACAATATAATAAAATAAAAAAGACAAAATGATTTGCTTGTCTTTTTTAAAGAATATATGAAAAGGTAAGAGTAATATGGAAAAAGATAATTTAAAAAAGGATATTATATTTATAAGTATATTGGTTGTGTTTCTCTTATTTACAATAACTAAATTTTACTCTCAATTTATATCTCGACATATGTATTGGGATGGATTTATTAAATTTTCTATTCTAGCAACAATGGGAGAACTCTTATCCGAGAGAATCAATTCAAAGATATGGAAAAAAACACAAGGACTAATCTGGAGAATTGGGATCTGGGGAGTTTTTGGATCTTTAGTAGCCTTAATGTTTACAATATTTAGTGAAGGAGTTATAGGAGCTCAAAAAAAGGGACTATTGGTAGGTAACAATAGTTTGTTTACAGCTTTCTTCACTAGTATAATTATGAATACAACTTCAGGGCCAGTAATGATGGGTTTACAAAGGATAGGAACTACCTATATTGATTTAAGATATAAAAAGAATCGAACAAGTTTTAAGGAAGTAATAGAAATTATAGATTGGACATCTTTTATATGCTTTGAGGTATTTACTACAATACCATTGATATGGATACCAGCAAATACACTAACATTTCTAATGTCAGAAAAATATAGGATTTTGATAGCTGCATTATTGTCAATGATTTTAGGATTGATATTAACATTAGGGAAAATGAAGCAAAAGACAATGAAGGTCTAATTATTAAAACATTCCTTAATTTTCCTCGTATGTAATATTAGGATATAGAAAAACTACATATGAGGTGATAATATTGGGAGAAAAAGAAAATAGAGAAAATAAAGAAATAGTTGATAAAAACTTTTTTAGAGCTATGAGTTATGAACTTGCAGGAGAAATTGGTATAATAGATAATGAAGATATGAAAAACAATAGAGGGCTTATATCTACCCCAAACAAGCAAAATCAAGAAAATGATAAATAGTAAAGAGGATGCTATAAATGACTATAAGGAATTGTAAGCAATGTGAAAAAAGCTTTATAGGCGAGGGTGAAATCTGTAATATCTGTGAAATGGAATCAATCAAAGAGAATGATGATATGACTAAACTAGCGGGTACAATAGAAGCCTTAGCCTTATTAAAAAGTATGAAAGAATCTTCCAAACAGATTTAAATATAAGACCTAATACATCTACACCTTTTGATAATCTAATATCAGAAGGTGTTTTTTTAGTTTCAAATTATTGAAAATATTATTATATTCTGATAGTATAAAACTAAAGGATATTTCCATAGCTTTCCAGCAAATTTGATGGTTATAAAGATTTTATACTGATATTAGATAAGGAGTATGATTATGCAGTCTATTGAAAATAAGAAGGATAGAAGAATTAAATTCCTTGGAATGAGGGTTATTAAAACAGTTATAGCTGTATATATTTGCTTTTTAATAAGTTTTATTAAAAAATCTTTGCCTTTTTATTCTGTTATAGCAGCAATACTCTGTATGCAGAATGACAGTAAAAATAGTTGGCAAGCTGGGAAGAGTAGAATAATAGGTACATTAATTGGCGGAGTATATGGATTCATAGCCATAATTTTGATCAGCTTTTTTAAGATAGAATTGTTTAATTACATACATTATTTAGTTTTAAGTTTGTTTTTAATTCCAATAATTTACTCAAATGTATATTTAAAAGCTCCAAACTCTACTTATATTAGTTGTGTAGTATTTTTGAGTATAACAGTATCTCATGGTGGAGATATGGCGCCAATGTATTTTGCATTAAATAGGGTAATTGATACTCTTATAGGAATAGGAGTTTCGCTTGTTATAAACAGAGCCTTATGACCTAGGGACATGACAATTTAGTAAATTATTCTAATTAGAGCCTTCCTTTTTATGGAGGCTTTTGTGTAATGCATATTAAAATGGGTAATAATTATGAAGATAATTCTTTAGGAGGGGACAATATGGAAAAAGCAAAATACTTAATTATAGGTAATGGAATAGCTGGTCTTGCAGCAGCTAGAGAAATAAGATCTAATAGTGAAGAGGGTACTATTATAATGGTAAGCAATGAACCAACACTTACTTATTATAGAGTGAAATTAACTGAATATATATCTAAGGACTTTGTTGATGAAGATTTATTAGTTAGCAAAGAAAATTGGTATCAAGATAAAAATATTAAAGTTATGCTCAGAAAATTTGTAGAAGATATTGATGTTATAAATAATAAGGTAAAGCTTGACGATGGTCAAGTAATAGAATATGAAAAACTGTTAATTGCAACAGGAAGCCGTCCATTTATTCCTCCAATCAATGGAAAATATCAAGAGGGCGTATTTGCACTAAGAACTTTAAAGGATCTACATTATATAAAGGATTATATGAAATCTTGTGAAGATGTTTCAGTAATTGGTGGAGGACTTTTAGGACTTGAGGCGGCATGGTCTTTGAAACAATTAGGAAAAAACGTGAGTATAATTGAATTTGCACCTTATTTATTGCCTAGGCAATTAGACAAAGAAATAGCTAATAAATTAGAAGAGAAACTTTCCAGTATTGGATTTAAAGTTTATCTTTCTTCTCAAGCGGAAGAAATAACTGGAGAAGGTAAAGCAGTAGGCATAAAGCTAAATGGAGAGAGAAATATTAAGGCTGATGCAATCCTAGTTTCTTCTGGAATTAGACCGAATTTAGACTTAGTTAGAGATACTACAATAGAATATGATAAAGGTATAAAAGTGGATAAACATTTGAAGACAAATATAGATAATGTATATGCGGCAGGAGATGTAGTTGAAATAGAAGGAATGGTTTTAGGTCTTTGGACTGCAGGAAATGAGCAGGGTAAAGTAGCGGGGGCAAATATGGCAGGCAAGGAATTAGAATACAACCAACCTAAGATATTTACGACCTTGAAAATAGGCAGCATAGAGCTCTTTTCTGCTGGAATTATTAACGATTTTGATAGGGTATATGAATACAAAGATGAAAAGGGAGATATTCATCATAAGATATTTACAAAAGATGGCAAAATAGCTGGTGTAATTCTCTTTGGAGATTTGAAAGAAGTAAATGCCCTTAGAAATGCAGTTATATCAAATATGGATGTAAATGAATATATTGAAAAAGATAAGAGATTTAAATAGGCTTTAATAAGAGTACAAATACTGGGGGTAGACTTATGGATATTCAATTTTATGGTGCAGCAAAGATGGTCACAGGTTCTAATTATCTTGTAAAGACTGAGAAATATAATATCCTTGTGGACTGTGGAATGTTTCAAGGAAATGAGGAAATGGAGAAATTAAATTATAATAATTTTCCTTATAATCCTAGTGAAATAGACTTCCTTATATTAACACATGCACATATAGACCATAGTGGAAGAATTCCAAAATTGGTAAAGGATGGTTTTAGAGGTAGAATAATAACTACAAATGCTACCTATGATCTATGTAAGATTATGTTAAAAGATAGTGCAAAAATACAGGAATCTGATGTAGAATGGGAAAATAGAAAAAGACAAAGAGCTGGAAAGAAGCCTATAGAACCATTATATACAATGAAAGATGCAGAGAATAGTTTAAAGTACTTTGAACCATATTTTATCGATCAAAAAATAAAGATAAATGATAATATTCAAATTAGATTTAAGGATGCAGGACATATTTTAGGATCAGCTATATTGGAACTATGGGTTAGAGAAGTAAATGAGGAGGTAAAAGTAGTTTTCTCAGGAGATTTAGGTATGCCAGGAAGACCTATTATCAATAGTCCAGACTATATAGATGAAGCAGATTATCTTGTCATAGAGTCTACCTATGGTGATACTATACATGAAAGTTATGAAGAGAGTACTGAAAAGTTAATAGACATAATTAATAAAACGGTATTGAGAGGTGGCACTGTAATCATTCCATCATTTGCAGTAGGAAGAACTCAAGAACTTATTTATAAATTAAATAAATATTATGAGTACAATCCAGAAGTAGAAGAATATATGAAAGTTCCTATCTATATAGATAGCCCTATGGCAGTAGATGCTACGGAGGCATTTAAAAGAAATTCAAGCAGTTTTAATGATGAGGCAAGAGCACTTATATTAAAGGGAGATAATCCATTTCAGTTTTCCAATTTAAGATATATAAAAAGTCAAGAGGAATCGATGGCATTAAATAAATATACATTTCCAAAGGTAATAATATCCTCTAGTGGAATGGCTACAGCAGGAAGAATAAGACATCATTTAAAACATAATTTGTGGGATGAAAAAAATAGTTTAGTATTTGTTGGATACCAGGCTGAGGGAACTTTAGGTAGAATACTTTTAGATGGAAAGAGGCAAGTGAAAATACTTGGAGAAGAGATTCATGTAAGGGCACAAATTTATGATATAAAGGGATTTTCAGGCCATGCGGACCAAAATATGTTACTTGACTGGATAAATAAATTTAAGAAGAAGCCCAAAAAAATATTTGTAGTTCATGGGGAAGAAGAACCGGCTAATGCACTTTCTACTCTCATAAGACATTTGTACAAAATTGAGACTATAATTCCTAATATAAATGACAGCTTCAGCATTGCAAAAAATGAAGTTGAATTGACAAAAGGTATTGAGATATTACCTGAGATGCTCAGAGAAGATATTGAAAATGAGCTGAAAACAGCATATAATCAATTTGAGGCTTTAATAAATAAATCTAGTGAAATGGTAGATGATAAGCTCCTAACTAAGAAATATGATGAAATCAAGAATCGGCTAATAGACCTACAGCATAGATTAATGGATTTAAATATTATAGTTGGGAAATAGAAAGTCACAAGAAGATAAGGAGGAACACATGAAGTATTTAGTGAATAATTCAAATGACCCAAGATATAACTTAGCTTTTGAAGAATATTGCTTTAAAAGTCTAGACCTTAAGGAAGACTATGTAATACTTTGGATTAATGGTCCAGCTATAATAATAGGTAAAAATCAGAATACGATTGAAGAGGTAAATCAAGATTTTGTAAATGAAAGAGGTATAAAAGTTGTAAGAAGAATAACTGGCGGAGGAGCAGTATACCATGATTTAGGAAACCTCAATTTCAGTATAATTTCTATGTCAACTGGTATTGAAAAAATTGATTTTAAGAAATATAATATACCGATAGTTAAATCTCTAGAAAAACTTGGTATCAACTGTGAGTTATCAGGTAGGAATGATATTACTTTAGATGGGAAAAAATTCTCAGGTATAGCTCAATCCGTATGGAAGAAAAGAGTTTTAAATCATGGAACATTATTATTTGATACTGAATTAGATGTATTATCAAATGCACTAAATGTTAAACAGGATAAAATAGAATCTAAAGGAGTAAAATCAGTAAAGAGTAGAGTAACAAATATTAAACCTTATATAGATAAAGATATAGATATCTATGAGTTTAGAGACGTTTTGCTTAGAAATATCTTTGAAATGGAAGGGGAAGTACCTCAAGAGCATAAATTATCACAGGAAGATCTAGATGAGATACAAAAATTATTTGAAGAAAAATACTCAACTTGGGAATGGAATTATGGCGAATCTCCAAAGTCAAATTATCAAAATTATAAGAGATTTGATTTTGGAAGTATAGATATTAGATTTAATGTAGTAAGTGGATTAATTTCAGATACCAAGATTTATGGAGATTTCTTTGGTACTGAGGATGTAGCTTTACTTCAAGAAAAATTAGATGGAAAGAAATATGATAAAATGGAAGTGTCAAAAATAATAGAAAATGAACCTTTGGAAAAATATTTTGGTAATATTTCTAAAGAAGAATTTGTAGATTTAATGTTTCAATAAAAGTTATAAGTAAAAATTATAATTAATAAATAATAACACTTAATGATTGATTTAAAAATGCTAGTAGATAGAATATCTACTAGCATTTTGCATATAAAATGATGTTAAAAAATATCTATGTTATTTTCAATAAGTTTTTTTACCTTTGTACTAACCCTATCTAAAAGATCTAACATTTGTGTTGAGAGAGTCTCGGCTTCTTTATATAATTGTTTTGCAGATTCTTTGTCAGATTTTTGTATTGCATCGATAACATGGTCTCCTATAGAATGAAATTCATGATGTACCTTATCTATTAATGTCCATTCTTCTATAATAGCAGGATGGTCTATTTCTATTGAATGGTAAAAATGACCAAAAGAACATTTTTTAGAATTAGTTTGAAGTGGATATGTACGAGTTTCATCCACTATTTTATGAAGTCCTTCTATCCATTTTTTATGAGCATCCTTAGCCTTATTAATTACTTCAAGTAATTCTTCATTTGTAAGAGCATTAACTCCTCCTTTTAGTCCTTTAAACATATGACTGACAATTGCTGATAGCTGATCATCTATTGATGCTATTTGTCCAGCAAAATCAACACTTTGAACTGCCTCATTGTGTATATTATTTGTCATCTCACTAAGTCTTTCTGCATCACTACTAGAAGATTCCATTGCTTGATTAATCTCATTTGCAGCAATTTTTATACCTTCCATTGACTCATAGACTATATTTACATCATTAACTACATTATTGAGCATTGCTACATTTTTACCCACGGTTTCATGAACTAATTCTATTCTTTCACTCATTTGTCCAGTAGATGACATAGTTCTATCTAAACTCTGTTTTCCATCTTGAGTAGCATCATGGATATGATTTACAAATTGCCTCATTCCATCTAATTTTTGTTTAGTATCATCAGCCAAATTTCTAATCTCATGAGCTACAACCGCAAAGCCACGACCGTGTTCTCCAGCTCTAGCAGCTTCTATAGCTGCATTTAATGCTAAAAGATTTGTTTGTTCTGCTATGGTTTGAACACTATCTACTATTTTACCAATTTCATTAGTCAGATTAACTAACTGTTGAATTTTATCATTCATGATTTCAGTATCTTGTACAACATTATCTTTTAAGTTTTGTACTTCTTTTAATAAATTCATACTTTCATCATTTTTTTGAGCCAAGGATTGAGATTCTTTTGCAAGATTGTCTAGGGTAGAAGAAGTTGTATCAATAGCTTCATTTACTTGATTCATACTTGCAGTAGTTTCTTCAACGATTGCAAGATTAGATTCGCTTAAGGCTCCCATTTCTCCAGCGAAATTCATTAACTGATTGGAAATGTGAGTCATTCCAACATCAAAACTACTTAGAGAACTAACTATATTAAGCATTTTTTTTGTTGATTGTGACATTATTTCTTCATTAGTAAGTAATTTTTGAAAATGTTCGAAAACTTGTATATGAATAGGATATTTAACATCAGGTGCATTAACTTTTTTTCCACTCAATGAGTCTTCTACATATTTAACTATACACTCTGCTTCTTCACAGGGTGGCTTGTGAAAAATTCTTTTAAACATAAAAAAATCACCTCTTTATTAGTAGTAGGACTTTTAGATTATTGTAGCTAAAATCAAATATATAACATTTATTCTCTATAGTAAATACAAATAATAATTCTTTTAGAGGAATAGTTAAGATATACCTCAATTGTGTGATTAATAAACATTTTTTTACTAATTTTCTAATTAGTGCATATAACATAAATATATTAAAGTATAAATGAATTTAAGTCAATGCTAACTAAGGATAATAAATCTTTAATAAGAATATTATCATTTTATAGATTGTATTGGAAAAGGTGACTTTTTATAGGTATAATATAATTAAATAGAAACGTCAATATACTAGGAGGGAATTTTATGAACTTACCGAAATCCATTAATTTTGCCAATTTGCCAACTAAAATTGAAAAACTAGAGAGACTGAGTCAAGAGTTAGGAACACAAATCTATATAAAAAGAGATGACCAAACAGGTAGTGAAATATCTGGAAATAAAGTCAGAAAGCTAGAATTTGCAGTTCAAGAAGCATTGGATAATGAATGCGATTATTTGATTACCTGTGGCGGTATACAATCAAACCATGCTAGAGCAACAGCAGCGGTAGCAGCAAAACTTGGTATTGGAGCTTATCTTGTTCTCAGAGGAAAGGAAGATTCAGAAGTAGAAGGTAATTACTTCTTAGATAAGATGTTAGGAGCTAGGATTAAACTTATTACTGCCGAGGAATATAAGAATAGCAGAATGGAAATTATGGAAGAAATTAAAAGTGAATTATCCAAAGAAGGACATAAAGCATATATACTCCCTGAGGGAGCATCTAATGGAATTGGATCATTAGGATATTGTAAGGCTATGAAAGAAATATTAGATCAGGAAAAAGAACTTGGTATTAAATTTGATGCAATAGTTACTGCCGTAGGGTCGGGAGGAACTTATGCAGGATTATATTATGAGAACCATATTAAAAACACTGATGCAACAATTTATGGAGTAAATGTATGCGATGATGACGAATATTTTAAAAACGTTGTATTAGGATTGCTCAAAGAAATATCTAAGTATACAGGTGAAGAAATTTATGTGAATAAAGAAGATATAAATATTTTAGATGGATATGTGGGCAAGGGATACGCCTTGAGTGAGCCTCAAGAAATAGAATTTATTCATAAACTAGCTAAACAAGAAGGGGTAATACTAGATCCAGTATATACTGGTAAGGCTATGTATGGATTAGTTGAAGAAATTAAAAGGGGAACATTCGATAAACATAAAAACATATTATTTATTCATACTGGTGGAATATTTGGTTGGAATAATTTCGCTAGGAATCTAGTAGGAAATTAATTGACTTTAAATAATGTAAAGGAGATAAATCAAAATGAAAACCCTAATACCAACGAAAAATGAGCATTTTAAAATCAGGTTTGCAGAAGAAAAAGATGTAAAACTCATTTTAGATTTTATTAAGGAACTAGCAGATTATGAAAAACTGTTACATGAAGTAGTTGCGACGGAAGAAATACTTATGGATTCATTATTTATTAGGAAAGCAGCTGAAGTTATTATTGGAGAGCATGATGGAGAACCTGTAGGATTTGCCTTGTTTTTTCATAATTTTTCTACTTTCCTAGGCGGGCCAGGGATTTATTTAGAGGACTTATATATTAGACCTGAAATGAGAGGCAAAGGTTACGGAAAGATATTCTTATCCTTTTTAGCAAAACTAGCTATAGAAAGGAATTGTGGAAGATTTGAGTGGTGGTGTATAGATTGGAATGAGCCTTCCATTAATTTCTATAAGAGTATAGGTGCAGTTCCTATGGACGAATGGACAGTATATCGTGTACATAATCAGGCACTTATTGATTTAGCAAATGAATTTTAAATTTAAAAATAAAAAAATCCAAAAATTCCCAGATGGCAGTTGAGCATATGGGAATTTTTCAATATATAGCCTAATAAACTAAATAAATATCTACATATGTGAATTATATAGTGGGCAAATTAATAAAGATAATAGTTTATTAAACTATAAAATAATTTTTCGCAAGGAGGCAAAAATGGATATACTAACTAGAAAGAAGTTTGAAGAATTAATAAATTCAGAAGAAGAATGGTGTATATCAATCTATATGCCTACCTGTCGTATGGGACCGGATATCAAACAAAATCCAATACGATATAAACAGTGCATTAGAGAAGCAGAAGATAAATTATTTAATATGGGTTTAAGTAAATCAGAAGTTGGAAGCATCTTACTATCAGCTAGTGATTTGATTGATGAAACAACATTTTGGCAAAACCAGACAGAAGGTCTAGCAATATTTATAACTCCAGAGGAAATGAATTATTATCACCTTCCATTTGAAGTTAAAGAGCAAGTGGTAATCTCAGATAAATTTTATACTAAACCACTTCTACCGCTCTTTACAGCAGATGGTCAATTTTATATATTAGCATTAAGTAAAAATGAAGTTAGGTTATTTAAAGCTTCTAGGCAAACAGTTAAGGAAATAGTAATGGAGAATGCACCTCGAAGTATGGAGGACATGAAGATAGATGATGACCCAAGGACTAAACTGCAAATTCGTACTGCAAATCCAGTAAGTAACTCTTCACTTGGATATAATACGGCAAGTCAAGGGCAAGCTGTTGAAAATGATTTTGAAAAGAATGAACTTACTAGATATTTTCGTGCAATTGATGAGTCTTTAAACAAATTGCATAAAGGAGAAGAAATACCTCTAGTTCTTGCTGGAGTAGAATATCTAATTCCTGTATATAAGGAAATTAGTAGATATCCAAATATATTGGATGAATTTATTAAAGGTAATCCTGAGATATTGTATGGGAATGATTTGCAAAAAATGGCATGGGAAATCATAGAGCCTAAATTTTTAAAGATACAAGAATTAGCAGAAGCTAAATATAATCAGTTTTCAGGTCAACGAAATGGATTGTCTTCAAATTCCTTAAAGAAAATATTATCACAAGCTTATAATGGCCAAATCGAAACATTATTTATTGCTAATGGGGCTCATCAATGGGGCCAATTTAATCCAGATACTAATAAGATAGATTTCTATGAAGACGAAAAGGTCGGAAACGAAGATCTCATGGAGCGCGCGGCTACTCTTACTATATCGAGAGGTGGAACAGTATATGTGGTAGATCCAGATAAGGTTCCAGACGGTGGCATTGTAGCGGCAGTATTAAGATATTAAATAGAAAGTCCGAATAAAGAATCTTTATTCGGATTTTCTATTTAATTTCGAGATCATTATTAATATTTTCTATAAATACGCATTCACTTATAGATGAAATTAATTGGACTTACTTAAGTATTGAATATAGACTATATTATGTACTTTGTTAATTTTAATACATAAAGGAGACCAACTATGAATTGTCAAGATAAAAAAGATAAATTTTTTAAAAAATAATTATATCTAAAAAAGGCATGACAAAATAAGCCTATTTAAAATATGCTTTTAAAAAATATATTTTTCTAAAAATTATTCTAAATTAAAGGCAACATTATCTTTTAGTATTTTAAATATTACACGAACCAACTTATGAGCAACATGGCCGAGAGCTGCATAATGGCTGTTACCTTGAGATTTTTTAAGCATAAAGTA
>NZ_JAHLOH010000030.1:0-35078 GCF_018917285.1 Tissierella carlieri
TATTGATACAATTTTTTGCATGAGGACTTCATCCTTTCTGGGAGGTATTTGTTTTCTAGCAAAAACATTGTACCATACAGAGGTTGGAGTCCTCAATTTTCATTTAAGTTTACAAAACGTTTAAAGATTTAAGGAGGAACTTTATGAAGTTAAATTACAAACGGACCTTTTTTGTAGGACTAGCATTTTTATCTATTTCTGCATTTTGGCAATTATATGATAATATTATACCACTTATTTTACAAAACACCTTTAAAGTTGGGGAAACTATGACAGGAACCATAATGGCTGTTGACAATATCTTAGCTTTATTTTTACTTCCTATTTTCGGTGCTTTATCCGATAGAATAAGGACTAGATTTGGAAGAAGAACTCCTTTTATCGTTATAGGTACAGTCATAGCAGTTATCTCTATGATGATGATTCCTATTGCAGATAATAATCAAAATTTCATATTGTTTTTTATATCTTTAGGTGTAGTACTTCTTTCTATGAGTATCTATCGTTCACCTGCAGTTGCTCTAATGCCTGACATTACACCTAAGCCTCTTAGAAGTAAGGCAAATTCCATAATTAATCTTATGGGTGCAGTAGGAGCTATTTTTACACTTGCAATGATCAGTATATTAATTCCAAAAGAATCTTCACCTAATTATACAAATATATTTTTATCCGTTGCTATTCTAATGGTAGTTGCAGTTGGTATTCTTGTAATTACCATTAGAGAGAATAAATTAGCAAAGGAAGTATCAAGTACTGATTGTACCGAAGATGAAGAATCCCATTTAGATAATCTAAATGAAAGCATAACTATGGATAAAAATGTAAGGCGAAGCCTAAATTTTATATTTGCATCAATATTTTTATGGTTTACAGCATATAATGCTGTCACTACAGCTTTTTCTAGATATGCAATAACGGTTTGGGACTTACAAGGTGGTGGTTTCGCAAATGCCCTTATGGTTGCAACAGGTGCTGCAATTCTATCTTATATCCCTATAGGAATCATATCTAGTAATATAGGTAGAAAGAAAACTATTATTGGTGGTATTGTAATGATGAGTATTTCTTATTTCTTTGGATTTTGGTTTAAGACTTACTCTCCCTTAATCAATGTGGTATTTGCATTTACAGGTATTGGATGGGCTGCTATTAATGTGAATTCGTATCCCATGGTTGTGGAAATGGCTCGTAGTGCTGATGTAGGAAAATATACTGGCTTATATTATATATTCTCTATGTCTGCACAGGTTTTCACCCCAATATTATCTGGATTTTTATTAGAAAATATCTCCTATAGGACATTATTCCCTTATTCATTTGTATTTTCTTTGTTATCCTTGGGCACAATGTTGATGGTTCGTCATGGTGATTCTAAGCCACCAAAGAGAAAAAGCACATTGGAACATTTTGATGTAGAAGATTAGTTTATAGGAGGTTATTTAATGTTTTTCTATATTCTTGGTATCATTTTAATGGTAATTATTCTTTACCTTCTTGCTATTATGCCAGAAACACTAAATAGACCTGACTTAAGCTTATTTTATAAAAGATATTATGCTCATAGAGGCTTTCATAAAGAAAAGTTTATTGCACCTGAAAATTCTATGGCTGCATTTCAGCTGGCAATAAATCATGGATTTGGAATTGAGTTTGATATACAGTTATCAAAAGATCGTGTTCCAGTTGTATTTCATGATTTTAATTTAAAAAGAGTCTGTGGCATAGATAAAAATGTAAATGAATTGACTTTTCAAGAATTAAGAGGACTTACCTTATTTGATTCAAAGGAAAAGATTCCTCATTTAAAGGAAGTAATTGATTTGGTTAATGGACAAGTACCTTTAATAGTGGAAATAAAATCCAGATTTAATTATCTTTCAATTTGTAGTATAGTTGCATCTTATTTAGATAATTACAGTGGGGCATATTGTGTGGAATCTTTCAATCCTTTAGCTGTACTTTGGTATAAAAAAAATAGACCACAGGTTATTAGAGGACAGCTTTCTACAAATTATTTAAAGAGCGAAATTAAACAAAGTAAAATATTTTCTTTTTTATTACAGAACTTAATGTTTAACTTTATTACCAGGCCTCACTTTATTTCATATAACTACAAATATCATGATAACTTATCTTTTATTTTGTGTAAAAGACTTTATAAAGTCACCACTATTGCTTATACTATTCCTTCAAAAATAGAATTAGACAATTATCTTAAGTATTTTGATTTGTTTATTTTTGAAAATTTTTTACCAGATAATCCTTTGAATTAAAGATAATAGAAAATAGCTAAGATTATAATCTTAGCTATTTTCATATTATAATTAATTTTCTGCTAAAAACACATTAATATCAAATTCACCAATATGAGTTTTTAATGGTAGAAGAAGTGCTAATTTATTTGCCATAGAAATAGACTTATATTCGCCTATGATTATTTGTGGTGGGGCAATATCACATATGTAATTATATTCAGTTAAATTTGTTACTGCATTGCCTCCAATAATATTTGCAACTTCACCCAAAGCTGAAGATACAAAGTTGTCTATTTCATGCATTTCCATTCCTGACATTATTCTAACCATCTCTAAAGTCATATCACTAGTAAAACTAAAAAGAATTGTGCCTTTCAAGTCTCCTGTGACTCCAAGAATAACATTGGCATCTTTGCTGCAAACCATGCCCTCTATAGCCTTTAACTGTCCCTTCTCTACATCTGTGTCAAGCATTAATCTAAATACATCCTGAGTTGCCTTATAAAAGGAGTTTAAGTATTCTGCCTTCATTGTGCTTGTCCTCCTTTTTCATTTGCATATTCTCCAATTTTTTGATCCATTTTTCCCACATGCATGATTAGCCATGTCATAAGTTTAGCACTGAATTCTTGTATTTTTTCCTCAGTAAATCCCCCTTGTTCAAAGATTTTAACATAATCATTGATTACTTCTTTAAATTTTCTATGTGCTTCTTTATGTATTTCAATATCTGGATAATTAATTTTTTCTTGATATGCTTCTTCATCATCAAAATGGAATATTACATATTCTTGCATAAACTCCATTGTTTCTTTTACCTTATCTAATCTTTCATTCCAATCACTTTTACTTTGAACAATCTGTATGAACTCTGATAAACGTTTAAAAAGTTCTTTGTGCTGCTCATCAATTAATTCTACACCAACTTTATATTTATCTTTCCACATCATTTTTAATCCCTACCTTCTAAATTATAATATTTAATTATATACCCCATAATCTGATATATTACAACAATAGCTTACACTTAATGTTAAAAATCAATAGCTTTGATGTGGCTTCATGCTCTTAAATATTATATTATAATATCTAGTATCTCAATATCTTGTGGCTGAAGAAAATCTATAAATTTATTACCTACCTGCACTATAGGCTTAGTTTCATTTTGGGGGTGTATATAGACTATTATTCCTGTTGAACCATCACTTAGCAAGACCTTGTTTCCAACATAAAATCTGGATATATTCTTTAGAAAGACTTGAGTAATATTAGGGTCTAATGAGGTGAAACTTTCACGTCTAAGATAATCTGCAGCTCGTAGTGGCGAATCCTTATCTTTATATACTCTATTAGATGTAATAGCATGATATATATCGCATACAGCTATTATTTTTGCATATTCATGTATACTATCTCCTTTAATACCATAAGGATAGCCTGTCCCATTAATTTTTTCGTGATGCTGCAATATACCCTGTAAAATATCTTCATTAAATCTGTTAGTCTCTAATAGCATTTCATAACTGTAAAGAGGATGTTTTTTCATTTCTTCATATTCTTCTGCAGTTAATATACCCGGTTTCTTCAATATTTCATCCGAGATCTTCAACTTTCCAATGTCATGGAAAAGCCCAATTATAGATAAATCCATAATTTTATCTTGAGGATAATTTAGCCACTTTCCCAAAGTTATAGCTAATATGCTTACACCTAAACTATGATTAAACGTATAGTCATCTGTCTTTCGAAGCAATCTCATCTGAGTAAGTATATCTCTTTCTGAGGCTATTTCCTTAACAAAACTATTCATCTCGGAAATTACCGTATCTGATTTTAATTCTTTACCCTCTTTAATCTCATTGAATATATTATCCAGTCTATTTTCTACCTTGGAATATTCTCTAGCAAATCCATCATTGCGAATTCCTTCAGGTATTTCTTCCTCTCTAACAAATACAAAATGTATTCCATGAATATTTAGTTTATCAATGAAAGCCTTTGTTATAGCAGTGTTCTCTGGTATCAATACTGCACCTGTTTTTATATCTACTACGTCCTTGTCCAAGAGCATTCCTATTTCTAATTTATCAATATTAATGAGTTTCCCCAATATACACACCTCCACCGAGATTATATATTACTATTGATCTAATTTATTTTTACACTCTAAAAGGAATAAGGGACTCTTAGTCCCTGTTTCTTATAACCAATAGGAAAGTTCTACTTTAATACCTAATATCAAGAACTTGACCTAATTGAGTTTTAAGCAAATTATGGAAATCTTTGATTTCATGTAAGTCGCTTATGCAGTGGCCAAGAAAAGTTTCTAACTTTTCCTTAGAAGCTTTCCTTATTCTTCTATTATGCCTAATTTTTTTAATACAATATTGTATCCTTCTGAACCATAGTTCAAAGCCCTATTTATTCTACTTATCGTTGCAGTACTAGCACCTGTCTCAGCTTCTATTTCATTGTAAGTTTTATTAGCTTTAAGTAATTTTGCAACCTCGAGCCTTTGTGCTATTGCTTGAATCTCCTTTATAGTGCATATGTCTTCAAAAAACCTATAACACTCTTCCATATTTTCTAAAAGTAAAATCGCTTCAAAAAATCCATCTACCTGATTGGATTTTATCTTTGAATTAAATTCCATATCCTGCCCTCCTAATAAATTATAGTTTCATACTAACGTATTCAAGTGTAAAGTGATAATAATAGCTGGGACTTTGCCCAGCCATTATCTAGAACAATCCTACTATTTCTCCACTTGGTAATATATCAATATTATTTGCAGCTGGAACTTTTGGTAATCCTGGCATTGTCATAATTTCTCCTGTTAGAGCTACTAAGAAACCAGCACCTCTAGATACTTTTATGTCTCTAACAGTAATGTTAAATCCTCTAGGTCTACCAAGTAAAGTCGGGTCATCTGAAAGTGAATATTGAGTTTTTGCCATACAGATTGGCATCTTGTCAAATCCTAATTTTTCTATATTAGCTATTGTTTTCTCGCAAGCCTTAGTGAAGTCAACTCCATCTGCACCATAAACTTCCTTAGCTATCTTTTCAATCTTAGTCTTGATTGAATCTTCTACATCATATAAAGGTTTAAAGTTAGACTCTTTTGTTTCACATACTCTTACTACAGCTTCAGCCATTGCCACTCCGCCTTCGCCACCTTTACCCCAAACTTCTGAAAGAACAGCTTCTGCACCTAATGATTTACATCTTTCAAGTACATAGTTAAGCTCGGCTTCTGTGTCTGTTGGGAATTTGTTAATAGCTACTACTGCTGGTACTCCAAATTTATTGATATTTTCTATATGTTTCTCTAAGTTTTCAAACCCTTTAGCTAATGCTTCTAAGTTCTCATTACCTAGTTCATCTTTCTTAACTCCACCATTGTATTTTAATGCTCTTACTGTAGCTACTATAACGGCAGCATCTGGTTTTAATCCACCGAATCTACATTTAATATCGAAGAATTTTTCTGCACCTAAGTCTGCACCAAAGCCTGCTTCTGTTACTGTGTATTCTGCCATCTTTAAAGCTAATTTTGTAGCTAGCATTGAGTTACATCCATGAGCTATATTTGCAAATGGTCCACCATGAATTAATGCTGGTGTGTTCTCTAATGTTTGAACAAGGTTAGGATTAACTGCATCTTTCATAAGTAATGCCACAGCACCTTGAGCTTGTAAGTCTTTTGCAAATACTGGACTTCCATCATATTTATATGCTACGATAATTTCTCCAACTCTAGCCTTGAAGTCTTCTAAGTCTTTTGATAAACAGAAAATTGCCATTATCTCTGAAGCAACTGTTATATCAAATCCATCTTCTCTTGGCATTCCATTTGGTTTTCCGCCTAATCCGATTACAATATCTCTTAATGCTCTATCATTCATATCAAGAACTCTTTTCCAAACTACTCTTCTTGGATCAATATTTAATACGTTTCCTTGATGAATGTGGTTATCTAATAAAGCTGAAATTAAATTGTGAGCTGTAGTTATCGCATGGAAGTCACCTGTAAAATGAAGATTGATATCTTCCATAGGTACTACTTGAGAATATCCACCACCAGCAGCACCGCCTTTAACTCCAAAGCTAGGTCCAAGTGAAGGTTCTCTAAGTGCTGTTATTGCAGTTTTACCTATTTTATTTAATCCCATTGAAAGACCTATATTTGTAGTAGTCTTACCTTCGCCTGCTGGAGTAGGATTAATTGCTGTAACTAAAACTAGTTTTCCGTCTGGCTTGTCTTTTAATTCCTCTAAAAGTCCTAAAGATACCTTTGCCTTATACTTTCCATAATGTATAAGTTTTTCTTCGTCTATCCCTAACTTCGCTGCCACCTCAGATATAGGTAACATTGTTGCCTCTTGAGCAATTTGCACGTCTGTTTTCATACTTAATCCTCCTTGTGTTTATTTTTGTACTAACTATTATTTAAATTACCTAAGTAAATTATACCCGAATTAATATATACCCTTTTTAATATGGTCAATCACTTTTATTCCAATTTTCTAATTTTTTAGCCTATTACTAATGAATACTTAAACTACAATTACTATATAGTATTATAACAGAACAATAAGATTTTGGAAATCTTTTTCAACAAAAAAAGCAGGTTTTATCCTGCTCTATGAGTTAATTAATTGACAATTATAGTTTTCCCAATATCTTTCCTATAATTCATACCATCAAATTTAATTTTATCTATATTTGAATAGATTTTTTTTCTAGCTTCTTCTATAGTATATCCTAAACTAGTAACAGATAAAACTCTTCCTCCATTTGTAATTAAAGTTCTATCTATTTTCTTTGTTCCATTATGAAAAAGTATAATATCCTTATCTAACTCATCTACCCCAGTAATTATAGATCCTTTTTCATATTCATTAGGATATCCCTTAGATGTAATGACTACAGTAACACAAGCTTTCTCTTTCCATATTAAATCTGATTTTTCTAATGTTCCATCTATTGTATTTTGGAATATATCTATTATATCTGATTCAAGCCTTGGGATTAATACTTCTGTTTCAGGATCACCAAATCTTACATTAAATTCTAAAACCTTAGGCTCATCACTCACTATCATCAGACCAATAAATAATATTCCTCTAAAATCCATTTTTTCTGAATCTAATCCGACTCTTATGTTATTAAGTATGTTTTTTTCAATTTTTTTATTTAACTCATCATCAAAAAGTGGACTAGGAGAGAAGCAACCAACTCCTCCTGTATTTGGTCCTTCATCGTCCTCATATATTTTTTTATAATCTTTAGCAGATTCCATTGGAATTATTTTATCCTTAGTAACTACACAAAGAAGAGAAGCTTCTATACCATCTAAAAATTCTTCTATAACAACCTTTTCTCCCTCAGATCCAAAGACTTTTTCTCCTAAAATATCTTTTAATGTATTCATTGCTTCATCTTCACTTTGGCAAATAACTACACCTTTTCCAGCACATAGTCCATCTGCCTTTATAACTAATGGATAAGTGAATTCCCTAAGTCCTTCTATCGCTTCATTTAAATTAGTATATGTCTTATATTTAGCAGTAGGAATATTATATTTCTCCATAAATCCTTTAGAAAAATCCTTACTCCCTTCAAGCTTAGCACATTCCTTGTTAACTCCAAAAATTTTCATTCCTTTTTCTTGGAATTTATCTATTATACCTAGTACTAAAGGTAATTCTGGTCCTACTACAGTTAAATCTATATGATTCTCCATAGCAAATTGAACTAACTTATCTATTTCATCAACATTTATAGCTATATTTTCGGCTATCTCACCAGTTCCACCATTCCCAGGTGCACAATAAATCTTACTTACTTTCTGACTCTTAGCTATTTTCCAACATAATGCATGTTCTCTACCACCACTGCCTATAACTAATACTTTCATTTTCTTACCTCCTAGGCATTAATGTTTGAAATGTCTTATACCAGTGATTATCATAGCAATACCATTCTTATCTGCTTCTTCTATTACTTCACTATCCTTTAGTGAGCCCCCTGGTTGAATTATTGCTGTAATTCCTGCTTTGGCTAATAATTCTATGGAGTCTTTAAATGGGAAGAATCCATCAGATGCTAAGACTGCTCCTTTGACCTTTTCCCCTGCTCTTTCTATTGCATTCTGCACCGCCCATACCCTATTTACTTCCCCAAGACCAATACCTATGGTTGCTTTATCCTTAACTATGACTACTCCGTTGGATTTTACACTCTTTGCGGCTTTCCAAGCAAATAATAAATCTTCCATCTCTTCCTTAGTAGGCTGATTCTTGGTTACTACCTTTAATTCTTCATTTAATAAAATATTATCTTTATCTTGTATTAGTAGTCCACCTAATACTTTCTTTATATCTAATTCTTTATATTCCCTGTCTGTAATATTGTTTATCTGTAGGATTCTTATATTTTTCTTTTGAGTGAGTATTTCTAATGCTTTTTCAGTGAAAGATGGAGCCATTACTATTTCTATAAAAATTTCATTTATTTTTTCTGCAATCTTCTCATTTATTTCTCTATTAGCTGCTATTATTCCTCCGAATATAGATACCTTATCACATTCATATGCTTTTTCATAAGCTTCTAGTATGTCTTCTCCACTGCCAATACCACAAGGATTAGCATGCTTTACAGCCACTACAGTAGGTTCATCAAATTCTTTTAGTGCTTCAATACAACCATTTCCATCATTAATATTGTTGAAGGAAAGTTCCTTTCCATGAAGCTGTATGGCTCCTGCTAGAGTTCCTTCTTTCTTCCCTACTTCCCTATAAAATGCTGCTCTTTGATGCGGATTTTCTCCATACCTTAACTCTTCTTTGGATTTATAGGCCAAAGTTAATCTCTCTGGGAATATAACCTCTTCTATTTCATTAAAATAATTTGATATTAATGTGTCATAATAAGCTGTATAGTTGAAAACCTTTCTTGCTAAATATTGTCTTGTTTTGAAGGTAGTTTCATTATTCTCCTTTAGCTCTCTTAATACAATTTCATAATCGGAAGGATCTACTATTACTGTTACATCTTTATAGTTTTTAGCTGCCGCTCTAATCATAGATGGACCACCAATATCTATATTCTCAATAATTTCTTCGTGAGTTACACCTGATTTATTTATTGTCTCTTCAAAAGGATAGAGATTATTAACCACTATATCAATAGGATTTATTTTCATATCTTCAATTGTTTTTACATGATTATCATCATCTCTTCTGTACAAAAGTCCACCATGAATATAGGGGTTTAAAGTCTTTACCCTTCCATCTAGTATTTCGGGGAAATTAGTTACATCTTCAACTTCCATTACTTTTATTCCAGCTTCTTTTAAAATTCTATAGGTTCCTCCAGTCGATATTATTTCCCAGCCTAGTTTCTCTAATTCTGAGGCAAATTCAACAATACCTTCCTTATGAAAAACACTGATTAATGCCCTTTTCATCATCTCACCTCTGTTTTATAATCACTTTTCTTCTTTCAATGATTAAACTGCCTTCACAATATAATTTCACTGCCTGTACTAAGAGTTTATGTTCTATCTTTAGTACCTTTTCTTTTAAGGTATCCACCGTATCTTCACTATCAACATATACAATTTCTTGAAGTATTATAGGGCCCGTATCTGTTCCCTCATCTACAAAATGAACTGTAGCCCCTGTTATCTTTACACCATAATCTAAAACCCCTTGATGTACCTTTTCACCATAATATCCTTTTCCACAAAAACTAGGTATCAAGGAAGGATGGATATTTATTATTCTTCCATTAAATTCCTCTATAAGTTCTTTAGATAGTACCTTTAAATATCCTGCCAAGATAATTAATTCTACATTTCTTGCTTTAAACTCTTTTATTAATTCTAGATTATATTCTTCTTCACTATTAAATAACTTCCTATCTAAATAAATGCTTTCTATTCCTGCATCCTTTCCCCTAGTTAAACCATAAGCTTCTTTTCTGTTGGAAATAATTAATTTTATTTCTCCATCTATATTTCCATTTTTAATATTATCTATTATAGATTGTAGATTAGTACCTCCACCAGAAATTAGAACACCTATCTTTACTGGTGACATAATACTACTCCTTCAGTACCTTTTTTAACTTCACCAAGTAATACAAATTCTTCTTTTTGCTCTTTTAAATATTTTGTAATATCATCTAATTCATTTTTATCTACCGCAATAACCATACCTATTCCCATATTAAAAGTACCGTACATCTCATCTTTAGCAATGCCACCCCATTTTTGTAAAAGATTGAATATAGTTTGAGTATTTATTTTAGTAGTGTCTATATGAGCTGTTAGTCCTTCTGGCAGCATTCTTGGAATATTTTCATAAAATCCTCCACCAGTTATATGACTAAGACCTTTAATATTAAATTTCTGCACCAAGTTATATACTGGATTTGTATATATTCTAGTTGGTTTTAGAAGTTCCTCACCTATAGTGCATCCTAGTTCTTCTATATATTGGTTTACATCCATCTTTTCCTTTTCAAATATTATTTTTCTGACTAAAGAAAATCCATTGCTATGAACTCCACTAGATGGTAACCCTATGATAAAGTCGCCTTCTTCTATTGCAGATCCGTTTATTATCTTCTTCTTGTCTACTACTCCTACACAAAATCCCGCAACATCATATTCATCTTCTTTATAAAATCCAGGCATTTCAGCAGTTTCTCCACCAATTAGGGCACAACATGCTTTGATGCAGCCATTAGATACACCTTCTACAATACTTGCCATCTTTTCAGGAATAAGTTTTCCTGTGGCTATATAATCTAAGAAAAATAAGGGCTTAGCTCCTTGACAAAGAATATCATTAGCACACATAGCTACACAATCTTCTCCTATGGTATTATGTTTATCCATCATAAAAGCAAGTCTTAGCTTAGTACCTACTCCATCCGTTCCTGATACTAAAACTGGTTCTTCATAGGACTTAGTATCTAATTGAAACAAGCCTGCAAATCCACCTATATCTGATAAAACCCCTGGGATATGAGTTTTCTTTATCATTCCCTTTATAAGCTGTACCTCTTTATATCCTGCTTCTTTATCTACACCTGCATCCTTATAAGTTAAACTCACGATAAACCCTCCCTGTTTTTAGTGAATAACTAATAGTGAATAGTTAATAGTCGAAAAGACTAAAAGACCCCAAATCCTTACCCTAAGCTATTCACTTTTCACTCTTCACTATATTTACTATAGGATACTCTCCGCTCAAGCATCCCGTACAAAATCCTTCTCCACCTGAGGCCTTTAGTAATCCCTCAATGGATAAATATTCTAAGGAATCCACTCCTATTAATTCTCTTATTTCTTCCTTTGACATTTGAGCTGCTATTAAATTCTTTCTATTAGGTGAGTCCATCCATAAATGACATGAGTAAAGAACGGGAGGTGAAGATATTCTAACATGTATCTCTTTAGCACCTGCATTTTTTATCATTTCAATAGTTCTTTTTATGGTAGTACCTCTTACTATGGAATCATCTACTAGAATCACTCTCTTTCCTTCAACATTTTCCTTTAATACATTAAGTTTAATTCTAACTCCCTGCTCTCTTAGTTCTTGAGTTGGTTCTATAAATGTTCTCCCTACATATCTATTTTTTATTAGCCCTTCTGCATATGGAATGCCTGATTCTTCTGCATATCCTATAGCTGGTATTGTTCCAGAATCTGGAGCACCTATAACAATATCTGCATCTACAGCAGCCTCTCTAGCCAACTCTTTTCCAGCTTCTATCCTTGATAAATAAATACTCTTACCATCTAATTTACTGTCTGGTCTTGCAAAATATATTATTTCAAATAAGCAAGGTTTCTTACTATTTGTATCCTTTTTTATAGATTTGACTCCACTTTCATTTATGACAATAATCTCTCCCGGTTCAATATCCCTTATAAACTCAGCACCTATAGTATCAAAGGCACAGGTTTCTGATGCTAAGATATAATCTTCTCCGAATTTACCTAGGGAAAGAGGCTTAACTCCATATGGATCTCTTGCACCTATTAATTTATCTGTTGTCATCATAACTAGTCCATAGGTTCCTTTTATAGTATCTAGAGCCTTTATTATGGCGTCTTCCACATTATCCTTATGATACCTTGCTATTAGATTAGCTATGACTTCTGTATCTAATTGGGATTGAAATATGGCACCATTGTCCTCTAACTCATCTCGTAACTTTTCAAAGTTTACTACAGCTCCGTCATGAGCCAATGCCAGTGCACCTCTCTTATATCCTACAACTAAGGGCTGTGCATTTACAGTAGTTGTATCTCCCACAGTTGCATATCTAACATGTCCTATTCCAATATTTCCTCGAAGTCTTTCCATAGTTTCCTTTGGAAAGACTTCATGTACTAGTCCTAAGTCCTTAAAGTAATCAACAAAACCATTGTTATTCACTGCAATACCTGTACTTACTTGACCTCTATGTTGTAGTGCATATAAACCATAGTATATTATTTTTGATACATCATTTCTTTTTTTGCTATAAATTCCTACAACTCCACTCAAGATTGCACCTTCTCTCTAGTTAGTTTCTTTGCAGTTTCGCAACTCAAATTTATTTGCTCCCTTCCCTCGCATGAACTTGGTCCTAACGGACACTCCTAATGATAAATTCTACATTAAGGTTGGCGTTCGTTGCGTTTGACCTACTAAAGCTCACTATCGTTCGCTAAGTTAGGTCATTTCCCGCAGTCTCACTGCACAAATTCTTTTGCTCATTGTCATTCGCATGAATTTGGCGTTCGTTGCGTTTGACCTACTAAAGCTCACTATCGTTCGCTAAGTTAGGTCATAAACCTCTCTATCCATCTTTTCTACTTCTTCTGCCATCTCTTTCTTATATTCCTTGAATTTTTCCCTTAATTCAGGATATTTTATAGAAAGCATCTGAACAGCTAGAAGTCCTCCGTTTTCTCCTCCATCTATGGCTACAGTAGCTACTGGAACACCCTTTGGCATTTGTACCACAGAAAGAAGTGAATCCAATCCATCCATAGTGGAGGATTTAGCAGGGATTCCTATTACAGGAAGAGGGGTTACTCCTGCTAATACTCCAGCTAGATGGGCTGCTTTTCCAGCTATGGCAATAATAACTTCTGTATTGTTTTTCTCAGCATTTTCAGCAAATTCGACAGCCTTATATGGAGTTCTATGAGCTGATATTACTCTGACCTCATAATCCACTCCAAATTTATCAAAAATTTTAGTTACTTTCTCTGATATAGGTTTATCTGATATACTTCCCATTAATATACTAACTTTCATCTCCTACTCCCCCTATTTAAAGTATTTTATACCTGATTCAAATATCTTATGTTTTCCTATTATATCTGAATTCTTATATAATCCATTTCCTACTCTATCTATAGAGGAAATAGTACCAAGTATCCTTCCATCAGAACTGGTCATAGATTCTATACAGCATACAGATCCTGTTGGATTCTCACCTATAAATTGAGTTGAAATTTGTCCCTTAGCTATTAGATCATCTATATTCTCCCCTATTACTCTTCCTTCTTTTGTAGCTACTGGTACAGTATATACATCTCCTGCTGTCATATCATTAAACCAAGGTGATAAATTTGAACTTACCTTAATATTGGCTAATCTTGAGATAAATTCTCCATTCTTGTTATAGGTAATATTTGTTGAAGGAGCCATAAGTCCTAGTTTCATCAATCCTAAGAAGCCAGCACCTACTCCAAGGATTAATCCATCTCTCTTGTATAGATGATTATTGATTTCTTCCATTGCATAGGGATTGCTTAATATCAATTTCATTAATTTTCCACCAGTTTCTGGTTCATCACCTAATAATGAACCATTTGGTAATCCAATTATTTGACATCCCTTGATTTTCTCTGTTAACTCCTTATATGATTCTTCCATGTCTCTGAAAGTTAAGGTCTTAAACACAAAGGTATCTACTTCACCACCAGCTTGTTCAAAGCATCTAGCCATAGTATATTCGCCATGAGTTCCTGCAAATATTGGTATTAAAACCCTTGGCTTTGCTATACTAGTTTTTCTCGTAATTATATTTCCTTTTTCAAACTTACTATTTTCTGTATTAGTTTTATCTTTATATGTTGGAAATACTTCTTCCAATGGCTCTTCGAAGAATTTAATTAAAGAATCTAATTGAATGATTTCTTTATCTATTCCTATATGCTCTGCTTCTATTGTAGTTCCAAGGACTCTATAATTAATGTTTCCTAATACTGCTTCGTCCTTCAATTCAATTATTATTGAGCCGTACAGTGGCTTAAACAAATCTTCTTTGCTTACTTCATTAAATCTAAATCCTATTTTATTGCCCATAGCCATTTCAGTAATAGATCTTGCAATCCCACCAAATTTAACTGTGGAGGCTGAAATTATTTCACCTTTCTCTATTAATTCTTTAATCGTGGAATAATTTGACTTTAGTTGATTGAAATCAATCATACCATCTTCATCTATATCCAATTTTATTAAAGCCACGGTTGAACCAGTATTTTTAAATTCTGGAGATATAATATTCTCTACTTTATCTGTAGTTACTGCAAAACTAACTAGGGTTGGCGGAACATGAATATCTTCAAAAGTACCACTCATACTATCCTTTCCGCCTATACTTGGAGTATCTAATTGTTTTTGCACCAGAAATGCGCCAAGTAGTGCAGAAAATGGTTTTCCCCATTTAATTGGATCGTTCCCAAGTCTTTCAAAATATTCTTGGAAGGTTAACCTTATCTTTCTATAATCTCCACCCATAGCTACAATCTTTGCAACGGATTCTATAACAGCATAATATCCACCGTGGAATGGACTCCATTTTGAAAGCTTTGGTTCATAACCATAACTCATTAAAGAGCAAGTATTTGTCTCTCCTTCTAATACAGGAATCTTCGCAACCATTCCCTCTGCTGGAGTAAGACCATATTTCCCACCTAATGGCATCAATACAGTACTTGACCCTACAGTATGATCAAATCCTTCTACTAAACCCTTTTGGCTACAGATGTTCAAATCCTTTATATTTTCTACAAATGCATCTACGATATTTTTTCCTTCTACATGAGATGGCATTTTATCTAAATATAATTCTCCAATAGGTTGTTCTATATTAACTTTATTCTTCTTTCTTATACCATTGGTATCTAAGAAACTCCTCTTGATATTGACAATAGTTTTTCCTCTCCATACCATCTTAAGAGTTTTTTCTTCTGTAACCTTAGCTACTACTGTGCCTTCTGAATCCTCCGCTTCAACAAAGGACATAAATCTTTCTAGATTTTCAGGTGCAATAACAACTGCCATCCTCTCTTGTGACTCGGATAATGCAATCTCTGTGCCGTCAAGACCAGAATATTTTAGTGGTACTTTATCTAATTCAATAAAAAGTCCATCTGCCAATTCTCCTATTGCTACTGAAACTCCCCCAGCACCAAAATCATTACATTTTTTAATCATCTTAGATACTTCTTCATTCCTAAATAAACGAACTATTTTCCTTTCTACTGCTGGATTTCCCTTCTGTACTTCTGCACCTGATGTGTGTAGGGATTCCTCTGTATGTTCCTTAGATGAACCAACTGCTCCACCTAATCCATCTCTACCTGTTTTACCACCTACTAGGACAATCAAATCTCCTGGCTCAGAATTTCCTCTATATACAGCTTCCTTTGGAGCAGCAGCAACTAGTGCTCCTAATTCCATTCTCTTGGCCATATAACCTTTGTCATATATTTCTTTAACATATCCTGTTGCAGCACCTATTTGATATCCATAGGAACTATATCCTGTCTTCGCAGTCTGAGTGATTTTCCTTTGAGGTAATTTCCCAGGCAAAGTATCTTCATATTTTTGTCTTGGATCTGCTGCCCCTGTGATCCTCATAGCCTGATATACGTAAGCTCTACCTGATAACGGATCTCTTATTGCACCTCCGAGGCAAGTAGATGCACCACCAAAAGGTTCCATCTCTGTAGGATGATTATGAGTCTCATTTTTAAACATCAATAGCCATTTTTCATTTGTACCATTAACGTCTACATCTATTTCAATGCTGGCAGCATTGACCTCATCTGATTCTTCTTTATCATTTAATAGACCCTTTTTCTTTGTTTCCTTCATATTGATAGTAGCCAAATCCATTAAGCAAACTGGTCTTTCTTTGTTTTCATAAACAAATTCTCTAGATTTTACATATTCATCTAATGATTTTTGGAATACTTCTTTATACTTTCCTGCATCCATAGATATATCTGTAATCTCTGTCATGAAGGTAGTATGTCTACAGTGATCTGACCAATAAGTGTCTATTAGCTTTAACTCAGTAATAGTTGGATTCCTATCTTCATCTTTAAAATACTTTTGGCAGAATAAAATGTCTTCTATATCCATACCTATTCCATATTTTGATTTAAAAGATATAAGCTCATTTTCTGTCATCTCTATAAAACCATCTATTATTTCAATTTCTTCTGTTGCTTCAGTTTCTTTTTCAAAGATAAAGCTATCTATGGCAACTTCCTTCATCTCTATTGGATTTATATAATATTTCTTTATTTTATTTAGTTCTTCTTCTGTTATATTTTCTAAAATTATTATCTTTGAATTTTGCACTATTATATTTTCATTCTTAGTTAATATCCTAATCATCTGATTTGTAGAGTCTTCTCTTTGATTATATTGACCTTTTAGATACTCAACTCTAAATAATCTTTCATTGTCTTTAATTGGAAGGTTATTTTCATATTTATTATCTAAGATTTCTTCAAAGAGTATTTCCTTTACTATCAGTTCTTTTTCTTCTTCTGTCACATTGATTAAATCATATACATTTACTGTTCTTACTTTACTTAAATCTTCTATTCCTAAATAATCTCTAAAATCTTTTAATAGCAATTGTCCTTCAGTATTAAACTCTTCATTCTTCTCGATAAAAATTCTTTTAAAATCCAAATTTAACCCTCCTCAAAAAATTAAATTAAGCCCAGCCGGGTAGGCAAAGCGAAACCTACCCGACTGGGCTTTTATCCCTTCGGTGTAATACTGTCCATACAGTATCTGTACCGCTCGGTCCAGCAAGACAAAATCTTCGGAACCCTAGGTACACTTTCGCCCATAGTTAAATGATTTTCGGTCATTTTGTAGAGACGTCCCAACCATATTATGGGACTTATATGAGCACCGTATTCATTATTTATTACACTTACATATTAACAGTATGATTTATATATGTCAAGAGTTGTTTATTATAATATTTTTTCAAATGCAATTCTCTTACTTTTATCCTCTAAGTAAATCACACCACAATACTGGAAACAATTTTTAGCCAGTAAACTTTGCATTGATAAATTATCTTCATGGGTATCCACCCTAATGCTATTTATACTTCTATTTATGCAAATATCCTCTATGTTTTTGAAAATAATGGATACTATTCCCAATCCTTTATAATTAGAATCAATAGCTATTCTATGAATCACTGCATATTCTTCATTGCTTATCCATTTGCCATCGTAAATATTCTTATAGTTTTTTTCTTCTCCAAAAATAGCTACTACAGTACCAACAACATTATTATCTTTTACTAATACATAGCTTACTCCATCTTTTATATCATTTTTCACTACTTCATAATTAGGATAATTATTATTCCATTGATCAATTCCTTGTTCCTTCATATATGCCTTTGCTTGATTAAAAATATTCATAATACTGTCAATATCTGATTCGACGGTTTTTCTAAATTCCATTTTACTCCTCCTTTAAGGCTCAAACAGTAGAGCCTGCTCATTAATCTTTATTTTCAATTTATTCTTATAATGTTACTAGATTTCTTATCAATGAGAATAATTTATAGCGCTGGATTCTTTTTCTAAATATCTAATCAAAACAATAATTGTAAAGAATAATGATAGTACAAATATTGAAAAACCAAATGCCGCTTTAAATACACCTGTGGCGAAAAGAAATGCTATGACTTTCTTTGCAATATTATCACATATCTTTTCATCCCTGTATTTCAATCTATATGAATACCAAAACAATGTTATGAAACCTCCTGATGCAACTAATGAAAGGATAACTCCTGCCACAAAAGCTACTATTTTGATTAGAAAAATTTCTTTATCACACATTTGCAGCTCAGTAGTATAAAAACTATAAAAACCAGTCATAACATTATATATCCAAAAGAATCCAAATAAGTAACAAACAAACTTTAGTATCTTTATTTTATCCCTATTCATAATGTCCTCTCAAAATATTATATTTTCTCATTTAAGCCTATTGAAGCTCATATTACTACATAATTAATAATTATATTGATTTCATAAATTTTTTTATCAAATTTCTTTTGAAATTTTTTATTTTTGTTGTATCATGATTCATCGAATATATACCAAATAGTACCAATGCAATACCTACTCCCATTCCAAAACAATAAATACCTTCTGGCATTTTTATGAATTGTTTTGAGCCTAATAGAATACTATTAATCAGTAATCCCCAAATTATATACCCGTTCATTTGATTATTCTTCATTTTTAATCACCTCACTCAGAATTTATAATGAAAATAAATTTTAAAGAATCCTTTAACTAATGCAGTAAATAATGTAGCTCCCAATAATGAAAAAAATACAATCTCATTGAAAAAACCAGATATTATAGTTCCAACCCCTAGACCTATAATACATATTGTAATTCCCATAGCACCTGTCTTTTGCATTATCATAATTGTACGCTCATCATTTTCCTCGATATATAATTTTTTTAATGCTTTTTCATCCCTCGTAGCTCTTACATTTTTAAATATATCCAACATTAACAGAAGTTCAAGTCCACATAAAACTCCTGCATGGAAACTCACGATGAAGCTAGGCATTTTAGGTAATTTATCTTGGTTTAAAAATAATACAAGATAGCTAACTGCTAAACCTATGACAATCGCTGACATCCATAATGCTCTAATACGAATTTTCTCTTTAAATTTTTTCATACTATATTTCCTCCACTTCTGAAAAATCAAATACTTCCTCAATAGTCAATCCAAAATATTTCGCAATTTTATAAGCAAGAACTAAGGATGCTGTATATTTTTCACACTCTAAGGAAGTAATTGTTTGTCTTGTTACACCGACTGCATTAGCTAATTCTTCTTGAGATAGTTTATGTTGCTTTCGTAGTTCTTGAATTCTCGTCTTCAAAAAATCACCTCTCTGCAATGTTTACTTTGCAATTTTAGTATAGTATACTTTGCAAATTATGTCAAGTACACTTTGCAAAATTAAATAAAAAAAGTAGTGCAATTTTTTACTACTTTTTTTGTTTTAACATATCTTAATATCAGTAACCATAGGTATAGTGTAATTGATTTAACTTATTCTCAAATATTAAAAGAGCTCATCAAGAAGAATATAGTATTCAACTTTTTCCCAATCAGGTTGTATGCCTAGATGCTTAAAAAATAAATCGATGTAATCATCTGTTCCAAAATTATGTTTTAGTGATCTAACACATAAAGCTATATCTTGATATATATCAGCTATCCCACTTCTGCCTAAATCGATAAAACCACTTATTTTATTGTCTTTAGAAAAAATATTAGGAAGACAATAGTCTCCATGAGTAAATGCCGGTGTAAATTCTTTAGGTTTATTATTCCTTAAATATTCAAGTAGTTCCATTGGAGTATCGAATCTATTATTTTCTTCCCAATCAGATATATCAACTAAATTATTTTCTATATTATATAATGCTTCCTTTAACTTTGTTTCTAGACTATTATCAAATGGACAGTCTTCAATTGAAATAGATTGTAACATCTTTATTCCATCAGCTAACAACCTAACTGCTTCCTCTGGATTATTAAGAAAGTAATCTGAACAAAGCATTTCCCCTTCTATTTCTGTCATAAGTAAATAGTCAAAACCACCATATGATTTAAAGTATATCTTTCTAGGAACTGGTAGCTTATGTTGCAGCCACTCCATAATCTCATGCTCTTTCTCAAGTTCATTAAAGGTAGGTTGAACTTTTAGATAATATGATAATTTATCATTGTAATATCTATAGACTCCAGCAGTTGAACGACCAATATTATCTGCTTCACACAACATTCCATCGAGAAGTAATCTTAAATCTTTAGGGTACTGTTGAATATCCATTTTTGTATTCTCCTCTATCTATCTTCTAGTTTATACTTCAATTACTAATCATTCATCAAATATAATTTCTATATATCTTATTTGTCAAAAATTTCTTTTAAAAAATTTTTATATCCATTTTCATAAATTTTGATTATATTATCATAGCTATAATTGCTTTGTGCAAAGACCTCTGCAATAGCAAACATTCCTGATATGGCTCCAAATTTATCCCAGTATGCTCCAGAATTAGATTTCATTAGTAATTCTGAATGTTCATCAATACTTGAAGAAACAGCTTGTCTTAAAACATTATATGCCTCTTCCTTTTTTTGCAACTTCTCATTATCCAACCAATCAATCTTCTTAACATTCTCATGAAAAGATAAAAAATGAGCAAATCCTTCATCAAAACATATATATTGCAGTTTAGATATAAAACTAGACTCCCCATCTAGAGCTGGATAATCACAATGAAGATATGCATGTGAATATTCATGAGTAAGTAAGTTCTTAATTATAGGTATCAGCTTCTCTACTGAATCAACATAATCTAACATTCTATTAATATCATATATTATAGCTTCCTTTCCACAAGGTGATGTTCTAACCATAGCGTCATAGGGGTCAGGACTTCCGACTACTAAATATACTGTTAATTCCGATATAACTTTATTCCATTCATTAAAAATAGCATCCCAGATATCTCTATTATATGGTTGAAAGTTTTTAAGCTCATTTTCTAATAGATTAGCTACCTCATTAATTAAATTCTTTTTATCTTCAGATACATTTTCTATTAGATATTCATTTTCTACAATAGAATGAAATATCCATTGATTAGACCAATCGCTGCAATTTTTCCCTGCTAAATAATCATTAATCGTATCTCTATTAATTATCATTTCTTCACCTCATTTAAATTTAATATTAGAATGATAGGACAAACTATTATTTTTTCTACCGCTATCATATAACATATTAACAAATAAGTATCTAAACTAGACATTCAAATCCAAACAAACTCCTTAAATGTATCATCCTTTAGTTATTCCAATCATAAATCAAAATATTTCTATTTTCTAAGCTGTTTATATTTAAGCTCCTTGTCCTATGAATCTATATCAATTTTAGGTTCTATTTCCTCTATAGATATATTTAACTACTAAAAATACAATAAATCCAAGTATAGCTAAAACACCAAAGAAGGTCATAAACATAGCCTCTTTCATGGTTGGTCTAGGATTAGGTACTAATATAGGTTTTAAATAATTGTATACTGCTATACATGCAAAAAATCCAGGCAAAATTATCCCTAAGTAGCTTTGCCTCTTTCTAGATAAATATATTACTGCAATAAGATATATAATAATGATTAAAAGTATAGTTAACAATAACTTATTTATGCCGATTTGCATACATGACTTTCTCCTCTGAAATAATTTATTTTAGTTCAAATTCTCAATAAATCTTTGAGTTTCATCTGCTATTTTTTTATATTCAATATCGTGAACATAATGGGAACAGTCTAAGTTAACTATCTCTTCATCTTTAATATTTTCTATATAATTTTTCTGAAAGGTTCTCCATTCATTCTTATTCCAACCAGTTCCTTCTCCATTGGATGAAAACATTAGTATAGGAACATCGGGAACTCCATTTTCTCTTACTATACCTGCACTTACCTTGATTTCTCGAACTTCATTTAACATTGTTTTTGTTGCTGTTCTTCGATAAAAAATAACTTTATATAATTCTTTTTCTTCATTTGTCAATGATCCATATTTTACAGCATCACTTTGCCATACTCTAGGAATCCATCTTGTAATTCCTACATTAGCTGCAAAAGCTGATAATTTTATTATAGGCATATTGATATTATACTCCTCATAAGATTCTGGAACTGCCATATCAAGTCCTATAATTGCTGATACTTCAGATGGATATGTCTGAGCCCAGTATAATGCTTCAATTCCTGACATTGAATGTGCACACAAGATATATGGTCCACTTATTTCAGCTTTCAAAAGTGCCTGTCTTGTTTCAGATAAAACATTATCAATATCTCTATCTATATCTACTACATCACTAAATCCATATCCTGCTTTTTCTACTACTACGATCCTATATTTATCAATCAGCAAAGAATATAGTGATTTAAAATCTAAAATAGGAGAGCATGTACCACCACCAGACATAAATACTAATGTCATATCTCCTTGCCCTTCTGTATACACATGCATCCGATGTCCGTTTACTTCCACCATCTCTCCATTTGGGACGAATAACTCATTCTCTATGGATAATTGAATTCTATGATTAATATAGCTAATTGTTATAAATATAATAGCTAGCCCGATAATTATTCCCATGAACTTTAATATTTTTTTCATAATTTCCTCCAATTAGAATTATATAATTAGTCTTTGTCAAATTTGAGTTCATAAGATCTCTCCTTTAATCAATTATTTATTTCATTTATGGAATAATGAAGATATTATGAAGTAACTAATTATCCCTAATATAAATGCTATTATATTCCTCAAGTTAAAAAGTTTTCTCATATTTTATACCTCCTCAATTGTTGGACACATAGCTGAACTTCTACTTCACATAAATCATATATTTTTATTTTGATAATCCTATAATATCCTCTATAAATTCAATATATCTATATCATTTCATTAATCTTTATTTCATCCATATAATAACCATGGAAATATTTATATATCTGATGCACATCTGATGTTATAATATTTTGTCTATCCATTAGATAATCCTTATTATCTCCAATCCCTAAGCTTTGCTCTATTTGTTTAAATAAATATTTTCTCTTAGGCGTATTAGGTTCTATGGTATCCTTTAAATTTTTATATAACTCAAAGGATTTCTCTCTAGTGGATTCATCTCTATGAAGCAACATAATAATGTGAAAATATAATATCTCAAGCATTACAGATGAGCGTATTTTCGAAAGTATATTAGGATTTTCTAAAATAAAACTAACATAATTATCTATAATCATGGGTAATTTCTCTAAATATCCTGCAAGATATTCTACAATTATTGTGTCTATAATACTAAGTGTAAACCAATGACTATCTTTATTTTTATATTTTTCTTCTAATTCCTCTAAAATATATTCTCTTAGATATGTATTTTCATCTCTAGACTTTTCTGGCTGTGAAGATAAATATCCATAGCCATAAAATTGAATTCCACAAAAAAACCTATCACTCTTAATAATTTTATATGCAGGAAAGTCACCTATTACCAAGTCTTTTTTTATAAAACTAGTGGCTAATAGGAATATAGTGATACCACTTAAGGATAAAATAAAACTTACTAATCCTGACCGAATATATATACTTGATGTAAATTTAATCATTACTATACTAATAAATGTTAATACAATCCAAACTATTAAAGAACTTATAGGTCCCATTATTACTGCTTTTGCAAAAGCTTTTTGCTTTAACTGGAAATCTTTTTCATCCTTTACTGATATAATATCAGGAATTGCAATACCACCGACAGTTTTCATAGATGTTAATCTAAAATTCCATTTACCATCCTCTTTAATTAATGCAAATATTGTAAAAAATATTGCTCTCATTTTAACTCCATTGCTAATAAAGCTTAATGCATGTCCAAATTCATGTAAGGTTACCGCTAAAAAAAATGTAAAAATAAATATTAATATATTTATATAAAAAGGCAGCTTGACGAAACCTTCTGGAATATGAATATAATCTCTTATGAATAGAATTGAAAATCCCAGTATAAATCCAATTATTCCTCCACTAACTAATTCCTTCAATATTTTATACTTCTTCTTTTTCATAGCATAAACACCTTCCTTTTTTACAAAAACAAATACAACTTCATCTATATCACTTTAAATCTTAAAAATTCACTCTACAATACTCTTGCCACAGCTCTCGTCATGGAACTATCTGCCCTAATCTTTAATGGAAAAGCTATAACTTCAAAGCTTGGAACGCCAAGTAATTTATCGAGATTTCTTAGATTCTCCATTATACATATCTTATTTTTAAAAAGTAATTTATGTGTTTCAAAAGGATATCTGTCTGGAGAAGGCATATCTATCCCTAGCATCTTAATATTCTTCTCTATCAATAACTTGGCAAAGCTAATATCTATAACTGGATGATTTTCATAATAGGAGCTCTTTCCATATTCTTGATCCCAACCTGTGTAAAGCAAAACAATACTATTTTCTTCTATCAATTCCTTATACTCTGGTTTTTCTTTTATGATAAGTTGATTTCTTACATCAATAATACATCCTATACCAATAAATGATTCTAATGGCATTTCATATATGTATTCTTTGCTTTCAGTTAAATGCATTGGTGAATCTATGTGCGTACCTGAATGCATACTAATATCTAACCTACGGTTGTTATAGAAATCTTCTTGTAAGCTTTTTACTTGTTTTAAACTTGTTATGCTATCTTCTGGATAAACAGGCATATTATCCTCAATTATGTATGATAAATCTATTAATTTTTCCATATGACTTCCTCCCTAATTAGTAAAACCTAAAATTATTAATATCTTTCTGATAACAATTCTTCAATTCTCCATTGAGGTGGCTCACCATTGTCTCCCCAGTATTCTGCTATTTCACTAATTAAATTATCTTTAACAGTAAAGAAAGAAGTGGCATAAAAACTGCTTGATTTATCTTCTGCTTCTACTTTTACAGCAGAAACAACTATCTCATCTTTAGAGAAAATTTTATCTAAAGTTATTATCCAGCGACCTGGATATTTTTTATTGAAATTGATATATTTATCCCTACCTTTAAAAACTTCTCTAGTATTTGGTAACCATACATATGCATCTTCTTCCATTAATTCTCCCACTTCATCAAACATTCCATCACTCATTAGAGCCCAAAATTTTTTAACTATATATTCCTTCATATTGTAAATTTCCTCCTTACAAAGTCTATATTATACTTATTCTACAAAGTTTGTTAAATCCCTTCTTTTTATATAATCTTTTACAGCATAAAAATAGCCTCTTACTGACCTAAGATTTTGAATTCAGTAAGAGGTTTATAAGATCATTTCCTATTTTCTTTTAACAATTCTATAATACAATTGGATTTTTCACTTACAAAATCATCCATTTCCTTTTCCGTCAGGTATATATATTCTCTTTCTGGATTACCATTATACTTAGTATAAAATCCACTAATATATCTTAATTGTCTCTCTATTGCTCCAGCAGGATAATAATCAAGATAATCAGGGAATGATTCTATGTTTTTAAATATCCTATGGAATATACTATTAGGGTTTTTCCTAAAATATAGATGATCTAAGTCATACCAATCTTTCTTAATGGTCCATATAAATCTTTTATCCGTTTCTAATTTCTTATACTCGGCATCTATTTTTTTCTTTTCATCTACCATGTTTCCCCACTCAATATCCGTTAATAAGTGAACATAATAACCTAATAAAAAGGAATATAACTTATCATCCTCTATTTCTTTGTTTAGATATTCATCGTAAAATTTTTCTGCCTCAATAACTTCATCTTTGTTAATCCAATGGCTAACTGATTTAGAAGGGAAAAATTCACTCCAATCCTCATTAGGCTCACCACAATCTGGCCCTACATTACCTACAAGAAAATATTTTTCATCTAAACTCCTATTCGCATTTAAAATAGTTTCAGCTATTCTAATATGCGCCCCCCATGTTGCCATAAAATCTCTCCCCTTTATTATAAATTTTTATCACTAGATTCTTTGATATTCTTTCTTGTTTATTTTATATAAAACATGGGGTCTTTTCAATGATTTAATATTAATAGACAATTATAATTGTCTATTAATATTAAACTCTTTTGAAAAAATCATTTTATTGTGCATTTACAACATTTACAATATCCATTTTTCTAATTTTCTTTACTGGTTTAATAACAGACAAAATTGTAGATAAAACGGTAATCATAATGATTACACCAAGTACAGCAAAAGGAATTTCCCACTCAATACCCCAACGTGATGTAATCATAGAATGAAAAATAAGTTGATGTAAAGGTAAGCCCAAGATACATCCTGTTATACATCCGCAAACTGCATAAGTGCTGGCTTCAGCAAGTACCAAGCGATTCAGTTGTTTTCCAGACATTCCTACTGCTCGCATTACCCCATACTGATTCATTCTTCCTGCAACACTCATATTTATACTGTTTATGATATTAAATATTGTGATGGAGGCAATAAGGAGTAAAAATCCATAAATAAAGATTGCAAAAGAATAAAACATTGCCTTAGTTTCCTCGTTACTTTGTCTCATGTCTGAGAACTTCATTTGAGATGCTGTTGTTAGACTGCGTATCTGAGAGACTGCATTATTATCTACACCCTTTTTAAGCTGCATATCAATAATTGTATATCCTTCTTCCCCAGTCAGCTCTTGAAATAGCTTTTCTGAGCAGATTATGTTTTGTGTTCCTTGATCACTATCAAATGGACTATCAGATAATATCCCACCAATCTTAATTTTTTTCTCTCCTGAAGAAAATTTTAAGGTGATTGAATCTCCTAGCTTCCAAGTCAAATCTTCTGAATAAACAATCAGCACACTATCTGTCCCTTTTACTACCTCATCAATACTTCCCTGTACTAGCTGTTTTTTTGCCCAATTGAATTGATTTTCTTCATAGGAAATCAGATTAATCTTGCCATTGTCATGCTTACTTGCTGCAGGTATATCATATGCAAACATACGACCATAAACACGCTTTATATTAGAATCTTTCTTTAGCTGTTCAAACAAACCTGTATCCAATGATGGGGTGTTATCTATGCTAATAATAGAAATATCAGGAGTATAAGGTCTAAGAGGTTTTAGAGCCTGATGCATAAAGTTTACCATTACACTAAAGGATAAAAATAAAATAATACTTATAGCAAAAGAACCTGTCATTAATAAAATATTTTTTTTACTAGCAAAAGCATGATGAATTCCCATAGCGATGTCCACAGATATACGATTAGTTTTGGCGGCTGTTTTGGACTGTGGTGCATTGCTTTGATTAATGTTTCCACTTACTGCACTAAGGGGAGAAACTTTAGCCGCCTTTTTACATGGGGCAAGAGATGCAAGTATCACTGTCACAAAACCTACTATAACGCCTGCAATCAAACTAGGCCAACTAATGGCAAATAAGGGCATATCTTTAAAGTAGACAGGATTTACATATTTTAAGAATCCTGAAGACGCCCAAACAATGACTATTCCTAGCACCAATCCTATTGGAATTCCTTTGAGGCTAAAATTGATTCCCTCTAGCAATACAAATCTTTTTATCTGTGCTTTAGATGCTCCAAGACATCGTAACATTCCGAAGAACTGAACACGTTCGAGAATGCTCATGTTAAAGCTGCTTGCAATCATAAAAACTCCTGCAGTTAGCACTAGTACAAACAGCACAGCTGCAACCATATAAAGTTTCATCATATAACTATCATGACTCTGCCCAACTAACGCGAGGAGAACAGTATTTTCAGAAACCTGTTCATCTACTAAATGAAAGTTTGCCTTAATTTCATCAATTGCTCTTCGTATATTGACACCTTTTTTGAATTGAACATAATAGCGACTCCCATCTGTATTATCCGTAATTTCTCGTATTCCTTCATTTGATAAATAAAGTCCATGACTATCTTGACTCTTAAGTTGTGCAAAATCTCCATAAACGCCAACGATGATATATTTATTAGCTCTTCCATCTGACAAAGTTACAGAAACAGTGTCTCCTAAAGAGATATCCAACTGCTCAATAGCCTGTCTATCAAGCAAAGCTTCATTAACATTTTTGGGAAATCTTCCTTCCTCAATATCAATTCCCATCTCACGGGAAATTGATTCTTCACCTCCCATCACCGCTAGCGGCTTTTCTTTTAACATGCCTAACATACCATCATGAATTCTCTGTACCCATCCAGAGTTCTCTACATCTGCACGATTACTAATCAATTTTGCAGTTTCATCATCTATTTTCTTGATACTAATATGGAAATTACCATACTCTTTTATAGCACTTATCTTTCTAGTTCGAACCTCCATATCGGCCATACCAAAGATTGCCGTAACCAAACATACAGCAATTACAACACATGTAATTGTAATGCGATTCTTTTTCTTATGAACCTTTGCGTATTCTCCCACTAAATTAAGATAGCTTTTCATTCTCTCTGCACCCCCAGATCAGTTAGCACACCGTCTGAAACCTTCAATACTCGATCAGCAGCAGAAGCTATATTTTGATTGTGAGTAATCATCAAAATAGTCTGCTGATATCGTAAAGCAGCAGCTTTTAGCAGTGAAATAACATCTTTGCTGTTTTCGCTGTCTAGATTTCCAGTAGGCTCATCTGCTAAAATCAACATAGGATGAGTAATTAATGCTCTTCCGATTGCAACTCGTTGTTGCTGTCCACCAGAAAGCTGTCTAGGTAAATGTTTCCTTCTACTCTGTAAACCCAATACATCTAGAATTTCTTCAACATATGCATTATCTGGTTTTTGATAGTCCAAAAGTAAAGGGAAAATAATATTTTGTTCTACATTAAGTTCTGGAATCAAATTATAAGCCTGAAAAATAAAGCCAATATTACGACGGCGAAAAATCGTTAGTTTTTCCTCTTTCATAGAGAAAATATCTTTTCCATCAATAAATACCTTTCCTGAAGTTGGTGTATCTAGTGCACCAATTGCATTTAAAAGTGTACTTTTACCTGAGCCTGATTCTCCAACTACAGCAACAAATTCACCTTTTGATACTGAAAAAGATACATTTTTAAGTGCTTCTACTTTGGTATCTCCACTCCCGAAAGTTTTACATAAATTTTGTACCTCTAATAAATTCATCTTTATACCACCTTTCTAGTTGCTAACACCAAAATATCATATACATCTTACTTTAAGGTGAATTTCAACTTACATATTTGTAAGTTTCAAGAAATCAAGTGTAAAAAGACTGCCTGTTCCTAATATACTATCTACAGTAATAGTACCATTGTGAGCTTCTACAATTGATTTTGCCAAAGATAATCCTAATCCAATACCCTGAGTATCCTGTGAAAAACGACTTCGATAAAAACGTTTAAAAATATGATGAATGTCCTCAGGATGAATACCTTTACCATTATCTTTTATAGTAATTTTTATAAGAACAGGGGTTTCTTTCCATGAAATTTCAACTTTTCCTCCTTCTCCCATATGATCCAGTGCATTTTTGACAATGTTTCCTATTGCCTCCATTATCCAATTCACATCACAGTAAAGAGCAACATGATTAGGACCATTCAATATAATACTTTTTTGTTCCTGAATTCCTCTGGTTTCAAAACTATAAGCTACTTTTTCCGCAAGCAAGGAAACATCTGCTTCCCTTTTATTAAGTATAATAGTTCCTGTATCTAGTTTTGCAATCTTTAAAAGACTTTGAATCAAAATTTCCATCCGTTCTAAAGCATTTTCTGTTTTAGTAATAAATTTTTTTACTGTTTCCTCATTACCACTTTCATCCTTAATAATTTCATTATACATTTTCAAAGCAGCAAGAGGTGTTTTTAATTGATGAGATATATCTGCAATCATATTTTTTAAAAAATCCTTAGTATATTTTTCCCTTTCAAAGTGTGCATTTAGAGAAGTAGTCATTGAATTAATAGAAGCAAACAATTTATATAAATTCCCCTCTTCATTGCTATCAATACGTATTGTAGCATCACCAGCCATAAAAGCGTTCATTGCAGTATTAGCTTTTTCAATAGTATTATGCTGACGTTTAAAGTATAGAAAAAAAGCACTTATAATCAGTACTCCAAACATTGCTACAAATAAAATAAAATATAGCCTATATTTCCAAAGGAGCATATTTCCATCTGGAAATAGACTATTATTCATATCTACTCCATACCCTAATGTGTCCAAGAAATCTTTGCCTGCTAAAATTTCTTCTTCTGTTTTTGGTTCTACAAATGCAGAAGAAATGTAGGAGGGATTTATTCCATGTTTCAATAGATATCCTGCAACCTTATAATTATAAGTAAACACTTCTGTTTTAAAATCATGAATAACCATTTGTGAAAGAAATAAACAAAAAAATAAAGCTAATATTATAATAACCATAATATGATGAAAGAATTGACGGATATCTTTATTCGTGAGTAACTTCATATACAAAAACCTCCTTATCTGACTACATTCCATTTATAGCCAATACCTCGTACAGTGAGAATCATCTTTGGATGATTTGGATCCTTCTCAATTTTACAGCGTAGCCTACGGATATAGACAGAAAGTGTATTATCATCTATAAAATCACCATCTCCATCCCACAGTTTATTAAGTATGATCTCTCGTGTTAAAATCATATTTGAATTTTTCATAAGCAAGCTAAGTAGTTTGTATTCAGCTACAGTTAGCTCCAATATTTCCCCATTTTTCAAAGCACGATTGTTCAAAAACTCAATAGTAATATCATTAGAAGATACTACACTAGCCTCCCCTTGAAATGCGTTTGCTCTACGTAACAATGCTTTTATTCTAGAAATTAGTTCGTTTAATTTAAACGGCTTTATGATATAATCGTCTCCGCCTATATCTAATCCCATGACAATATTTACTTCTTCGTCAGAAGCAGTTAAAAAAATAATTGGAACAGTTGAGGTAAGACGTACTTTTTTACAAATTTCGAATCCTGTACCATCTGGCAAAGTTAAATCCAAAACTAGAAGATCATATCTTCGATCTTCATATAGAGAAAGGGCTTCCTTTACAGTTCTTGCAACATCAATATTAAACCCATTTTTTCTAATAGAATACTCTAAACCATCAATTAAATTTAAATCATCTTCAACTAATAATATATTTTCCATTGCTATTTCTCTCCCTTTTTAAAAACTCAAGAACATTTTATCTATATCCTATTAATTTTATTTTGTAGTCATAATATAAAAATATATCTTTTTTACCTTATCACCTTTATAACAGTATGTAAAATAAATAATGTAACATAATACCTATTTGTATAATGCCTACCATTAATAATCTTATTATATCTTCTATAGTTTTTTCTTGATAGCCAAATTATAATATCTATTTAATTAAACACATATCATATCCCATTATTAAAATATAAAACCATAATTAAAACTTATTGATAATTGTATTGTAATAGGTCCAGTATATCCATATAGACTCACATAAATTTAATATCTTTTCTACAAGATTTCACTCTCTTTATTTGAGTAAATATTATTTATATATACATAGATAGTTATCTTTAGCAAAGAGCTGTCCAAAATTTTATTTTGAGACAGCTCTTTTATAAGTGGTCATGACAAAAATAATAAGTATTATAAAGTCTATTAGTACCGAAGATACTATTTTAAAAATTTGTTTTTTACTATATAAATTTTCCCTATTCTTTAATTTTCTACTTGAATCTACTAAATCCAATATAACTATAATAGCAAAACCAATACATGCAATTATTCTAGCTACTACTTGTATGTAATAGCCTATCTCGCTAGCCCAAATCACATTAGAACTGGTTAAATCCAAAGTTAAAAATACTATACATATAATATAAATAGCTCTATCTTTTAAAGATACCTTATCAACCATTTATTAGTATCTCCTCCAGTCATACACTTTATTTGCCAATCCTATATCTATATAGTGAACTCCCTGTTGCATTAGGAATATCATTTAATATGACAACATCATTCATTTTATCGTTTTGTCAAACTAATAATGCCTGTCAATAGTATCTTTTTAATATTCATATAAAACCTCTCCCTTTTATTATAAGTTTTTATCTTTAAATTCCTTCATATTCTTTCTTGTCTATTTTATATAGAACATGAGGTTTCAATAAGCTACTATCTTCTACTCTTGGATGTTTAAATTCTCCAATTTTCTTTAGACCTATTTTCTTCATAACATTTTCAGACGGCTTGTTTATTTGTGCTGTAAAAGAATATATGGTATCTAAATTCAGCTCATTAAATCCGTATCCTAAACATGCTTTAGCTCCTTCTGTTGCATATCCCTTATTCCAGTATTTATTATCTAATCTCCAACCTATCTCAACACAGGGTGTAAATTCTGCCTCAAAAGTTGCAGTTAATAATCCTATAAATCCTATAAAGTCCTTAGTATCTTTTAATTCTACTGCCCATAAGCCATATCCATTCTCCTTGAAATGTTCTTGTACTCTATTAAGAAAATCATCTGTTTCTTTAGAATCTAAAGTCTTTGGAAAATATCTCATTACTTCCCTACTAGAATTCATCTTAGCAAATAATGCTCTATCTGATTCATTCCACATTCTAAATCCTAGTCTAGGGGATTCAAATATATATTCATCTGCCTTACTTGATAAATCTTCCTTTATTTCATCTTTTGGATCCCAAATAGACCATGCTGCTTCTAAGAAATTACCTTGGTTATCTCTGAAATAAAAATATTTTGCCTCTCCATCCCCAAGTATCTGTATATCTTCAACTACAACTCCATTACCTTTCAAATAATTATAAGTATATTCAATATCTGGACAATTGATAGCCATAATAGGAAATGGCTTCCCATTACGTAATATTTCCATTCTTTTATCATCTTCAGTCTCTATTAATAATAATGCTATAGAATTCTTATAGGGATGATGTAACACGGCTAAAAATGAGCCACGGTCTATAAACTTGTCCATCAACTTAAAGCTTAGATTACGAGTATACCACTCTATAGATTCATCAATATTTGAAGTTGGTATGTAAACATAGCCAATACGTGCAAATGTAAATTCCTTATTCACTCATAAACACCCCTTTATATTATACTTCATTCATATCATTGTCTTTTAATTTTCTAAAAATAATCTTCATTCCCATAATCAACTTCCTTTTTCTATCTCATCTTTTATTCGTATAACTAGCTCATTAAAGTTTTCATACTCCTCCAAATTTGGAAAATGTGCTGATTCTTCAAACCATATCAATTCTTTTTTAGGTGCTATTATCTCATTATAGTATTCTTCAATCAACACAGAGGGGGTATTATAGTCGTATCTACCCGCACAGAAGTAAATAGGTACTTTTACTTCTGGGATATCTCTAATAAAATCTAAATCCTTATTATGACCCCACATTGTATCCGCAGAAAATTTATTACCTAAAGCAAATTTTATTCCATCTATTCCAGTATATTCAGATGACAATATGCTGCCTAAAATAATATCTCTTAATGTGTTTACTTTTCTTTCCACTCCTCCATATTTAGATAGCCATCTTCTCTGTGTTGCAGTATCATTAACAGTATTCTTATAAGGCGGTCTTCCGATTCTTATTAGGTCATCTAGGGCTTTTTTATCATTGTTCTCATTAGCCATTTCTAGAACATAATCATATGAAATCACTTCACTTTCTATTCCATTAACAACTTGTCCTATACTTATAAAGGCAGCTACTTTTTCTGGATATTTATCTACTACATACAAACCAAGTTCTGTTCCCCAAGAATGTCCTACTAGATATATCTTTTCTTTTTGATACTTTTCACATAGATAATCAATAAGCTCTTTTGTATCTTCTATAAACTGCTCTCTATTCATAGACTCTTTTGGAATATTAGATGAGTAAGACATACCAGAACCTCTTTGATCCCAGTTGACAACGACGAAGTTATCTTCTAGCTTTTTTTCATATTTACGAGCAAATGATATCTGAGGATAACCAGGTCCCCCATGCAAAAAGAGTAGAACTGGATTAGAGATATCCTTTCCCCTTACTAAAATAGCTTGTTCTAATCCACCTAATTTAATTTTTTCTATAACTGCTACACTATTTTCACCTTCAATCTTTGGCGTTCTATTTGGTAAAAATAACATGACCAATATAGATATCATTAAAACTATTACTACTGTTTTTCTTAATAATTTCATAAACTTAACACTCCATTTACCTTAAGAAGATTCTTGACATCTTCTTATTTTTATTATTCATGTAGTTTCTACCAATATTTATTTTATATGTTTATCTTTTAAGTAATGATAGAATTTATTCTTATCTGTCCATTGAATTAAGTCTATCTCGAAACCGTCTGGATCTTTTATATAGAACTGCCTTGAAAATGGTTTAACTATAATTTCCTGCTCTTGATCTACATATCCTTTTAATTTTAACTTTTCCAAAAGTTCATCTACATTTTCAATAAAATAACCAATATGTCTGAAATTTTGCTCTGTTTCTACTATAAAATTATCTTTTTCAGAGATAAATAATTCATGTCCATCTCCCTTAAGAATTGCATAGTTTTTCCCATTTCCTTTTATACCCTTATCAATTAATTCATAGTCGAGAACATCCCCATAAAAATCAATAAATTTATCTACATTTGAAACATATCTGTTTAAATGGTCTATAGCTTTCATATAATCCTTGTATGATATAGTCAACGACTAAAATCATACTCTCCTTTCTTTTTTATTATAATTATCCGCTATAATTAAACTAGACACTGTGGACTTTTAATTTGACCTTATAGCTTGACTATTT
>NZ_JAHLOH010000054.1:0-33469 GCF_018917285.1 Tissierella carlieri
GATAGTTTGTTTCCTCCATTTACTTGAAGTCTTCTAATGGATGTAAAGTATTTTCCTGTAGTTGGATCTTTTACTACCATTACTCCTGCTGTTATGAAGCTTGATGAGTCTTTTTCTTGGAATTTATTTATTGGCAGAAGTTTTTCTAAATCTATATTTCTTTTTATTATGTTTTCTTTTATTGGTCCATTGTTAAGTATTTTATATGGTTCAGGATTAACTATTGCATCCATAAATCTTTCTATTCTGTTTTCATGATCTATGTTTAATAAGTCATATATTATTTCTCTATCTCCATAAAGACCTCCTATGGATGATATTTGACTATTTCTTATTTTATTGAATAACATTGGTCTTTTATTGTTAAAGTGTTTAAGTACTGCACTCATTTCATATATGGTATCTACTTCTTTATTACATTCTAAAAGCAGATTCTTTTCTCTTAGTCTTTCTAATACGGATCTAAGCATTTGCCTTTCCATAAGTAGCCCCCTTTCTACTCACCAGTCCATCTTTTTACTAAGTTATTATCTATTTCTAACATGTCAAGTATTCTTCCTGTCATATTAAATACAATATCCTCTATGGTTTCTGGATGGTTGTAAAAGCCTGGACTTAAGGGAAATATTGTAACATTCATTCTAGCTAGTTTTAACATGTTTTCTAGATGTATTGGACTTAGTGGTGTTTCTCTAGGTACTAATATTAATTTACGTCCTTCTTTTATGGTTACATCACAAGCTCTTGAAATCAAGGAATCGGAAAACCCATGGGCAACAGATGATAGTGTTTTCATGGAGCAAGGTAATACTATCATCTTGTCTACTTTAAAAGAGCCACTGGCTATTGGGGCTGCAAAGTTCTTGTTGTCATGATAATGTGTTGCTAGAGATTTTAGTTCTTCTAAGCTAATGCCACATTCATGTTCTGTTACATATTCTCCCATAGTGGATACTACAAGATGAGTTTCTATGTTTAGTTCTTTTAGTGCTTTTAGAAGTGATACTGCATATATTGATCCGCTTCCTCCTGATATTCCTACCACTATCTTCATTGTATTCCTCTCCTTATATGTACCTATAGGCGGTCAAAGACCGCCTAAAAATATATTATTTTACTTTGTTCTCCGGATCTCCTCCGCCTGTCCATGGATCTAGACCTTTTTCCCAAGCTTCCTTATATTCGTCGAAAGTCATCAACTTTGTGAATATACTTAAGTCTCTTAACCCATGCTCATGCATTTCTTGAGTCTTTGAATGAATAGCATCTGTAAGTGAAATAACTTTATATGCCCTAGCTAAAGCATCTGTAGCAGTTGATCTTACACATACATTAGTCCAAGTACCGGTTACAACAACTGTATCTATATTTTCTTCTCTTAAATAAAGGTCTAAGTCAGTATAAGCAAATCCACTATGTCTTCTTTTCTTTACTATATATTCATCTCCCTCAGGTCTTAACTCAGTAACAAAATCCGATCCCCAAGTTCCATCTACTGCATGAACTGGTCTTACTTTAAAGTCTGCATCATTTTTTCTATGTGCCTCTTGAATATGGACTAATTGTACATCATCTTTACCTTCAGCATTTCTTTCTCTTACCCACTTGAAAATCTCTTGTATCTTTGGAGTTATTATTGCTGTTCCCTCACAAAATAAAGCTCCCTTTGGATTAGCAAAATCATTTAACATATCTATTATTAAAATCGCATGTCTTGGCATTGTTAAAACTCCCCCTATTTTTTTATTATTTTTTGTTTTTTTATTAGAAAGTTATCTTTCTAGGTAAAATTTGTATGCTTTGTCTCTTAATAAATTGACCAAATCCTGGTTTTGCCTTTATTCCTTTAATTTCTCTTATATGCTTATCTATTACTTCTGGATGGTTTATTCTATAGCTATTTTCATATTCTGCACTGTGTAAGTATGGATATTTACTAAATTCGTCAGCATATTTTTCTTCTATTCCTTCTGGGAAATTATGAACTATTGTTTTCAATTCTTCGTCTGTTAATCCTGCTAGAACACTTTCTTCTATATCTTCAAATACTAAATGTCCACGTACTATAGTTTTTGCAACTTTACCTTTTAGTTTCATTCCTTCAAGTGGGGAATATCCGCACATTGAAGCTTGCTTCTTAGGCTCAATAACCCATTCCTTATCTAAGTCGATTATTGTAAAGTCTGCATCTGAACCTATGTGCATAGCACCCTTCTTTGGATATAATCCATAATGTATTGCTGCATTAGTTGATAGTATTTCAACTAATTTGCTTAGAGATATTCTTCCTTTATTATATCCTTCACTAACTATGATAGGTACCATTGTTTCTACACCTGGTATTCCTGGAAATGCTGTCCATATGTTCATTCCTTCTCTAGCTTTTTCACTTTCTATTTCATAAGGAGCATGGTCTGTAGCTATAAAGTCGATACTACCATTATTTATTCCTTCCCATTGCTCTTCATTATCTTTCTTAGTTCTTAATGGTGGAGCTATTTTAGCAAAAGCACCATATTTTGTCATAGATTCTTGATAATTTAAGGTTAAATAGTGAGGACAAGATTCAGATGTTACGTTTAATCCTCTTTTCTTTGCTTCCCCTACTAGTTTTGCTCCTATTCCAGTACTCATATGAACTATATGAAGTCTAGCTCCTGCATCCTCTGCAAAAGATATACCTAATTCAATTGCAACTTTCTCTGCTAATTCCATTCTTGCTTCAGCCCAAGCTGGTCCGTCCATTCTACCTTGTTTTTGGAATTCCTTTACGTAGTAATCACACATGGAATAATTTTCAGCATGGATTCCTACTGGAAGCCCAGTTTTAGCTACTGCTTTAAATGCTTCATACATTTCTGGATCTGTAACTCTTGGGAAAGTAGGAACTGATGGTGTCATATAAGCCTTAAAAGCAACAACTCCATAATCAGCTTGTTCTTGCACATGATCAAGCCATCCTTCTCTTACATCCTCACCTGTTACACCACCCCATAAAGCAAAATCTACTAATGCTTGTGGTTGTATTAAATCAACTTTCAATTGCAATTGTTTTGCACTTCTTACTGATGGAACAGAACAACAAGGCATATCAATAATTGTAGTTACTCCACCAGAAGCTGCAGCTGCTGTACCTGTTAGGAAATTTTCTCTGTGAGGAAATCCTTGATACATAAAGTGAGTATGTGAATCTATACAACCTGGTAATGTTAAATGTCCTTCTGCATCGATTATTTCCTTCGCCGCTACGCCCTCAATATTATCTAAAAATCCAGCTATCTTTTCATCTTTAACTAAAATATTAGTTGTTATAGTATCGTCGCCTTGAGGAATCCTTGCATTTTTTACAATAATATCATACATACTTAGCTCTCCCCTTTTTAATTAAATTTGTACTAATAATAACATATTGTTTAAAAATATGCCTTGTTAGTTTACTATAAAAATACATCTTAAGATTAATTATTATGACAAATCTTTTGTATATTTTATATAATATTTTTGTATATTTTCCATATATCTTTTTTTGAATAACTAGTTATAATAGTGACTAAATAATATACATATATTTATATGATGTAGTAAATTATTTAAATAATATTGGGGAGGGAATTAAATGACATTAAAACTAATTGACCTATCTCAAGAGATTTATCAAGGCATGAGTGTTTTCCCAATGCATCAGAAAACATTTATAATGACTAATATGACACATGAAGAAAATATGAAAGCTACTGGAAGTAAGACCTTAGGATTTTCTGCAAGAAATCTACTTATTAGTGAACACGGTGGCACTCATAGTGATGGTGTATGGGAGTTTAATCCAGAAGGCCCAACTATAGACAATATGCCTTTAGAATACTTCTGGGGCTCAGCCATATGTCTTGATTTATCTCATATAAGATATCCGAACTATTTCGAACCAAAGGATTTGGAATCTGCCTTATCTCGTTCTGGACAGGAAATCCGACTAGGTGATATTGTTTTGCTATATACTGGTCATCATGATAGAACCTTTGGTACAGATATGTTCCAAACTGATTATTCAGGATTAAGCTATGAAGCTGCAAAATGGTTAGCAGAAAAGGGTGTAGTTAATATAGGTGTAGATGCTCCTGCAATAGATTTAACTCCAGATGATACAGATTTTTCAGCCCATCTAGTTTGTGGAGAATACCATATAACCAATACTGAGAATTTGTGCAATTTAGACAAATTGGTAAATAAAAGATTTTTATATATTGGATTACCTTTAAAAATTAGGGACGGCACAGGTTCACCTATTAGAGCAGTTGCATTATTAGAAGAATAGAAAAATGCCAAGGGGTAGTCCCCTTGGCTTATTATTTAGTTTCCTTTAATCGATACTTGTTTATTTTCAACAACTAAACTTTTTATTATATTCATTTTCCCTGTATTTTTGTTTTTCTTAGAACTTTTTATAGGAAAGGATAAGGTACATCAACTTTTCCCATTTCATAATAACACTCAATTATTTCACCAGAAGAGATTTTTTCTACATATGTCAATGTTCTTATAATCATTCCATGACATACCATAATCACTTTATTATAATGAGTATAATATTATATTTATAGCCTTTAAAATAGCATCTTAACTTGAATTTTTCAATGGTTTAAGGTATAGTATATTTAAATAAATATACTTGATAAAGGAGGATTAACATGAATAGATTGAGATTATCTATCCACTAGCGATAGAAAGAAAATCGAATGGCCTCTTTCTGTTGCTAGACATTTAAACAGGAGGCTAAGAATGAATATAGTGAGCATGAACAAAATTATAACTTAATATATAATACATTTTTAGCTCCCAATAAATATTATTTGAATTGGCTATTCCAAATCATATATTAAGGGGGCAGCACTATGTACGAATCAATTCGTGTTAAAAATATTGATCTTGAATATAATGGTAAAAACATTCTTGATATAACCGAGCTAACTATTTACGAAGGAGAAAGAATAGGACTTATTGGAAGAAATGGTTCAGGTAAGACATCTCTTCTTAGAATTCTTTCAGGTGATCTAAAACCAACTGGTTGTGAAGTTATTCATAATGGAAATGTTATAATGATCCCTCAAATTCTCTCAGACCAAAATCAAAATATTAGTATCTCTAATTACTGGACTTCATTATGGCAAATTAATGCTAAAAGTACAACTGTTATGAGTGGTGGAGAAGAAACACGCTATAGAATTTCAAAAGCGTTTTCAGAGCAGGCAGTGTGTATCTTAGCAGATGAACCTACTTCCCACTTAGATCAGGAAGGAGTCGAACTTTTAATTCAACAACTCAATCACTATACAGGTGCACTTGTTATTGTAAGCCATGATCGTTACTTCTTAGATTCCACTGTCCATAAGATTTGGGAAATTAAAGATAATGGGATTTTGGAATATTACGGTAATTATTCTGATTATTTGAATCAAATTGAGTTTGAACGTAAACAACAAGAAAAACAATATAATATATATGTAAATGAAAGCGAAAAGTTAATACGCTCGATAGAAACTATAAAGAATAAAGCAAACAAGCTACAAACTAAGCAAGTTGGAAAACCAATAAAAAACAATACTCAACAAGACGGTAGATTAAGCGGTCAAAGACCCATTGGAAGTAAAGAAAAAAGTATGAATAGGATAGCAAAAAGTATAGAAAAAAGATTAGAAACCTTGGGAGAAGTAAATGCTCCAAAGGTGCAAAATAAAATTTTCTTTAGACAAAGCGAAGCTGTTAAATTGCATAATGAATTTCCAATCATGGGGGAAAATATTTGTAAAAATCTAGGAAGTATACACATCTTTGATAAAGCATCATTTGTCGTTCCATTAGGCAAAAAAGTAGCCATTACTGGTGATAATGGTACAGGTAAAACAACTTTTCTTAAAATGGTTTTATCTAATGATGAGGGTTTAACAATTTCTAAAAAGGCCAAAATCGGATATTTTAAACAACAAAATTATAAGTCAACCAGCAATGAATCTTTACTCCAATTTCTATCTCAGGACTCCGATTATAAGTCCCATGAGTTAATTGCAATGCTAGTACAAATTGGATTTGAAGTTCAGGATATCAGAAAGTCATTAAATCAACTTAGCGGTGGTGAGCTTACCAAGGCAATGCTTGTTAAGATGTTATCTGGACAATACAATATACTTTTAATGGATGAGCCTTCCACGTTTCTTGATACACAGAGTGTTGAAGCATTAGAATCCATGATGATAGCATATCAGGGGACCATCGTATTTGTCTCTCATGATATAAGATTAATAGATAATGTAGCAGATATCATTTATGAAATAAGAGATAAAAAGCTGAATAAAATAAAGGGTTAAATATAAATTGAAATATAGCTAAAGCCAGAGAATCACTTCTCTGGCTTTAGCTTATTCTTTCATCCGTTCTATTTTTTCTCTTATATTCTTATAATCATCATCCCTAATAATTAAAAAACCTCTTTTAGACTTTAAATCCTGTAGTCCTGCACATGCTATATGGCATCCATTTATCACTATAATAAAGTCATATTCCTCACTCTCTATAGCATAACTAAATTCAAATTCTTTATAATCAGATTTTATTTTGTCTACAATACTAGTACGGTCAAATCTTGAGTTACATCCGCCACAGTATTTTATACCTACCTTCACCTATTCACCACCATTTAAAATCTTTCTAGCAAAGGCTAGTAATTCCTCATCAACTTGATTAACTAGGATCACCTTATCTATTGAGTCACCTAATTTTTCTTTTAATATACTTTCTACAATCTCCTCGGTGGTAATCTGAGCAGAGGGACAGCCATGGCAATTACCAGTTAATGTTATCCTCATTATTTTCCCAATAATAGAATTGACCTTTATATCTCCCCCGTGCAATTTAAGCTGCGGTCTAATAAATTTATCTACCACATCTTCTACCTCTTTTAATAAGATATCTTTCAAAGCTAAACCCTCCACTTAGATTATTCCTTTTTATTTATTAAATAAATCTTATTTATCCTTACTAGTATCTACTTGTGCAATTCTTCTTGCCATTTCCTTCTTAGATTCAAGATTTCCTTGGCGAGCAATCATTATTCTCTGAGCCTGTGGTGAACCAGCTCCATGCATAGATTCAGTTCTATATCCAACTGCTGCAGTACCTAATGTAATATTTTCAATTAACCTTAATACTCTCATACGATTTTCTGTTGAAGTTCCAGTTTTTCCAGCTAAATATTTTTCAACATATTTTCCTATTTCTGGGTCTTTGAAATCCTTTTCTGATGGCATGGTAACCATCAATCCACCTGCTATATCCTCTGCCAACCTTGCTATTTCGTATGGAAAACGAGTTACATTTTGCTTACATACATTTGCTAATAATAAATCAATTAAATAATTTCCTGAAGCTGTTTTACTTCCCTCTGCTGAACAGGCAACAGCACATGCCCATAGGGTTTCATTTAAATGCATCATCTCTATTAGTTTATCTTTTATATGACTAGCCTTATTTGCACCATTATAATCTGCCGCCAAAGCTGCTGCACCTATTAATACATCACCTACACCTGTTTTACATGCATAGGATTGTCTATGATATCCAGCAAACCTTTCCACTAGCATACCAGCATATTTTGCCTCTTTACACATAAATATCCTATCATTCGGAACAAATACATCATTGAATATGACCAATGCCTCATGTCCGCCAAAATTAGCATTTCCAAGGTCAACATCTGCACCTTCTTCTAACTTTCTTGTATCACAGGATTGGCGACCATAAATCATTATTACTCCTTCTGCATCAGATGGAACTGCAAAGGATACTGCATAATCTTTGTCCTCTTCTTTTAATGCAATAGTAGGCATTATTAAATGTTCATGGGAATTTACAGCTCCTGTTTGATGAGCCTTTGCTCCTCTTACTACTATCCCGTCTTCTCTCACTTCAGTAATGCGAAGATATAAGTCAGGGTCTTCCTGTTGAGATGGAGAAAGTCCTCTGTCTCCCTTTGGATCTGTCATTGCTCCATCTACTGTATAATCATTTTCCTGAATGAATTTTAAGTAGTTTACAAATCTCTCATGATAGTTTGTTCCATATTCCTTATCCATTTCATAAGTAGTTGAATAGATTGCATTAAAAGCATCCATACCTACACATCTTTGAAAACAAGAAGCAGTTTTTTGCCCCAATAGTCTTTGCATCTTTATTTTTTTGATTAAATCTTCAGTACTTTGATGTATATGACAGAATCTATTAATTACTTCTCCTGTTAAATGTGACTTTGTAGTCATTAAATCTTTATATTCTTCTTGCTGAGCTAATTCATAGGTCATTGCTACTGAATTCATAGATGGTCTAATTATTGGATGGTCCACAGGGTTTTCAATAAGTTCTCCAAACATATATACCTTTAAATTCAACTTCCTTAAACTTTCTATATATTCCTCCCTAGTCATTAATGCCATTTAATACATCTCCTTTTAAATATATTTATACACCTTTTCTAATATGAGAGTTCATCGCTATCTTCTCATATTAGAACTTATCAGCAAATCTACCTTCCCATTCCTTTATAAGTTCATCTCTAAAATCTGGATGAGCTATATTGATCAAGGACCTTCCTCTATCTTTTAGGGTCTTTCCCTTAAGATTTGCTACTCCATATTCAGTAACTATATAATGCACATCATTTCTTGAAGTAGTCACTGCTGCACCCTCATCTATTATAGATACTATTCTTGAAACTGTTCCCTTTGCAGCTGTAGAAGGCATTGCTATAATAGATTTTCCATCCTTTGCCATAGATGCACCACGAACAAAATCTACTTGCCCTCCTACCCCACTAAATTGTTTCTTTCCTACTGAATCCGAAACCACTTGCCCCATTAAATCCACTTGAATACATGAGTTAATGGATACCATTTTATAGTTTTTCATAATTACACAAGGATCATTTACATAATCTACAGGATACATTTCTATATTTGGATTGTTGTTTACAAAATCATATAGTCTTTCTGTCCCCATCAAAAATGTAACTACCATTTTATCCTTATGCAAGGTTTTCATTTTATTTGTAATTACCCCTGCTTCATATAGTTCCAATACACCATCAGATATCATTTCTGAATGGATACCAAGATCCTTTTTATCCTTTAGGAAAAGCAGTACAGCATCTGGTATTGCTCCAATACCCAATTGTAAAGTTGAACCATCTTCAATTAAGGATGCACAATGTTTTCCTATTAAACGTTCAACATCTGATATCTTTGGCGGATTTAAGATTGGTAATAGACTATTAGCCTCTACAATATAATCTAAATCCTTTATATTGATAAAAGAATCTCCTAAAGTTCTTGGCATTTCTTCATTTATCTGAGCAATTGTTATCTTAGCACATTCTACCGCTGCCTTTGTGTAATCCACAGATGTACCTAGGCTACAATTTCCATTTCCATCTGGGGCACTAACAGTAACTAATGCAACGTCTACAGGCAACTTTCCTTCTCTAAATAGTTTTGGTACCTCATAGAAAAAACAAGGAGTATAATCTGCTCTACCTGAATTTATTGCCTCTCTAGTAGATCCACCTGCAAATAAAGCATTATGTCGAAAATGTTTTTCCATACCTTCTTTTATATATTCGCTTTTTCCCATTGGAACCATATGAACTATTTCCACATTCTCATATTCATCTTTATTTGCCACCATGGCTTCAATAAGTAAAGAAGGTTCTCCTACAGCATGACCTATAACTACTCTATTGCCAGATTTTATATGTTTTACTGCTTCTTCTTTAGATACTAGTCTTTTATTATATTCTAATCTCCAATCCATCTAATCACTCCTAATACAATCTAGCAAAAATACCTTTTATTTCGTCTCTTGATAACTCTGTATAGTTATTTGCTAATAATCGTTGTTGTTTCTCAAGTACCGATACTGTAAATTCCTCAATCTCCTCTTCCTTCATACCATATTCTTTAAGTGATTTTTTCGGTAATAAATTATTCAATATTTTCTCAAGCTCATCATATACATTTTCAACTGTAGTTCCGATTAAACCTCCTAACATCTTATTTACATCTTTGATTTTTCCATTTGGATTCAGTCTATTGTATGTCTTAAATACTTCTACAAAGAATTGATAATTCACTTCTCCATGAGGTACATGATAAGTTCCTCCTACTGGATAGGATAGAGCATGAACTGCTCCTACTCCAGTGTTTGCAAAAGCAATACCTGCATAATTACTTGCAATTAGGAAGTCCTCTATTATTTCTGTTCTATATTCTTCGCCCTTTTCAATAATTTCTAGGTAGCCCTTTAATATGATCTCAATTGCTTTTATACTAAATAGCTCAGTATAACAGTTAGACTTTGGTGATACTAAAGATTCTATTGCATGTATCAAGGCGTCTATAGAACTGGTTACAAAGAATTTATACGGTAATGTTTTTACCATTTCAGGTATCATTATTGCATAGTCCGCATATAACTCATCTATTGCTAATCCCATTTTTGTTCCTTTGGATTTTAATTCAGCTATAGAAATATTAGTAGCTTCACTACCAGTACCGCATGTAGTAGGAATTATTATTAGCTCCTTGTCTTTTATCATTGGGATGGTTTTTTCAAATAGTTCCAATGTATTTGCTGCATCTTTAATTACAAATAATTTTGCAATATCAATTACAGAGCCTCCGCCGATTGCAATTATTCTATTAAATTTAATATCTTTTATATCATTAAATATTCTATCTATCATTTCATCTGACGGTTCTCCTAAACCGTATTTTTCTTGGTATACAATATGACATGGTAAGTTTAAATGTCCAAAATAAGGCTGATAAATATACTCATTAGTCAGTACTAGGTCTTTTTCGGTTATTGGAAACGCCTTTATAAATTCAGTACAGCTATTAAACTTATATATTTCAGGTTTTACAACTAATTGTCTCATTTAATCCACTCCTTTTTGATATTTAAGCCCAAATCTCCTCATCTGTAGGCGCAGCTATTCCTGTTTTTACAAAGGCTACTCTAGATACATTTATTAGATGTTTATAGTTTAAGTTCTCTGATATACTATTGTTTCCCCAAGTTCCACAACCTAAAGTAGTAGTAGGTGATAAACTATTAAACAAGGAACCACCTGCTGTAGTAGATGATGGTGCATTTACTACTAATCTTGAAACAGTAAGATTTAATCCAGCATATCTTATATGCTCCTGGCTATTTGAGTGAATTGCAGTTGTATGTCCTTTCCCTTCTAATTCAAGGTTAGTTTGAGCTATTGCTACTGCATCTTCAAATGTATTATATGGCAATACTATCATTACAGGGCACATCTTTTCTTTGCAAAGCAAATCTTCTTTTCCAATACCAGTTGGTTTTAACAATATTACTTTAGTTTCCTTTGGCACTTCAACGCCTGCTAAATTTGCAATAAATTGTACTGATTGCCCTACTATATCCCCATTTATCATTCCATTTTTAAATAAAACATCTCTAAATTTACTTACTGTTGCTTCATCTCCAGCATAGAATGCTCCATTTACTTCCATTGCTTTTACGATCTCTTCATATTTATCTTGAGGCACTATTATAGATTGCTCTCCTGAACAAATAATTCCATTATCAAATATTCTTCCTGCTATTACTTTTTGAGTAGCTTCTATGAAATCTATATCTCTATCTATGATTACTTGAACATTACCAGCACCTACTCCAAAGGATGGTTTTCCACTTGAATATGCTGATTTAACCATGGCCATTCCACCTGTAGCTAATACAACATCAGATTTTTGCATTAATTCATTGGTTAATTCAATTGATGGTTCTTCAATTATTTGAATTAAACTATCAGGTGCACCTAGTTTTTTAATTGCCTCATTCATCAACTCTACTGCATGGGCACTTGATTTTTTTGATCTTGGATGAGGAGCTACAATTATTGCATTTCCACCTTTTAACGCAAACATTGCATTACACATAGGTGTAACAATTGGGTTTGTAGTAGGGGTAACAGCACAAACTACTCCTATAGGTTTAGCTATAGAAATCAATCCATTTTCATAGTCTTCATCTATTATTCCTATGGATTTTTTACCCTTCAAGCTATTCCAAATGGTCTTAGATTTCCCCCTATTTTTCGCAACCTTATCTTCATATACTCCCATTCTTGTTTCTTCTACTGCTTCCTTTGCTAAAATCTCAGCGTTATCATAGATTACCTTGCCCATTGCTTTTACAATATTATCTACTTGTTCTTGAGTAAATTTTTCAAATACTTTCTGAGCTTCTCTAGCCTTTTCTACCATTACATCCACAACTGTTTTATCCACTGAACCATCCCTCTTTTCTTATTTATTCTTAGTTATTTAATATTGCAAGAAATGTGCCATTACTAAAAAAAATATAATGTTTTTCCTTCACCGCTATCTCCCTCGTTAAATAATTAACTATTCTATGCAAAAAATATCCCCAGTTAGAACTGTTGCATTATTGCATCATCTTTATTGGGGATATTTGATATTTTTTTAACTATATTGGCTAAAATAAGAACTTTCCTTTTCTTTATGCAACTGATGCATTTTCGCAACTAATTGCATTTTCGCAACACTCATCTGTATTTCTGTCTCTTTCGTACAAAAGTAGCAGGGTCAATTTCTAATACCTTTGCAGCATCACGCACGTTACCATATGTATTGAAAGCAATTTCTAGTAGATGTTTTTCAACTTTATTTAGTGCTTGTTTTAATGGCACTATCTCATTTTCATTGATCACATTCTGTACTTTATCCCAAGCCAATATGGACTTAGGAAGATCAGGTTTACTAATCATATCTTTCTCTGACATTACCATTATTCTTTCAATAATATTTCTAAGTTCTCTTACATTCCCTTTCCATTCATAAGCATATAATATCTTGAGTGCTTCACTGGATATGGTTTTTTTAAACCTATATTTCTTATTTAATTTGTTTAAGAAATAATGTATAAGAGGTATGATATCATCTCGCCTATCTCTCAAAGGAGGTATTGTAATTGGCACTATATTTAATCTATAGTATAAATCCTCTCTAAATAACTTTTCTCTTACCATTTCCTCAAGATTTCTATTAGTTGCTGCCAGAATTCTCACATCTACAGTTATCTCCTCTACTCCACCAACTCTAGTAAATTGTCCATCTTGGAGCACTCTTAGAAGTTTTACCTGCATATCAAGGGGCAATTCTCCTATTTCATCTAAGAATATTGTCCCTCCATCAGCTACTTCAAACAACCCTATTTTCCCTTCCTTATTTGCTCCTGTAAATGCTCCTCTTTCATATCCAAATAATTCTGCTTCTATTAATGTTTTAGGTATCGAACCACAATTAACCTTTATAAATTGCTTAGTTTCCCTATTACTATTTTTATATATTAACTTTGCTATTTCTTCCTTACCTACGCCAGTTTCTCCTGTGATCAACACTGTTGTATCAATAGGTGCCACTCTGATTGCCATTTGAATGATATCTAACATCTTCTTATCCATAGCAATTAAGTCGTTATTCTTTAACAATTCTATTTTCATAGCTTCTAATTCTACAGAATATTTCTTTGTCAAGTTTTCTTTTTCATCTAGTTTTTCTTTTAATTCATAGAGTTCAGTAATATCCCTTACATTTGTAACTACCATAGTAATATCTCCTGCACTGTTAAATACCGGAGTAGATGTGACTAAGGCTTTTTTTCCAGTCTTAAAATTTTGTTCAATTGTATTTACCTTCCTATCTTTTAATACAAGTAGAGTTGCAGATTGAGATATATATCCTTCATTTACAAGATCATTCATATTACGCCCAATTAGCTCCTCGATTCTTATACCAGCAATCCTCTCATAAGCCTTATTTACCATTATTGTATTAGCTCTTCCATCAGTTATGTAAATTCCATCATATGATGAATCCAATATATCACTTATCCTTAAATGCAGACCTTCTTCAACAAACAAAGCAATCACCCCTTTCTGCATTAATTATACTATATTTTAACATAAATACGAACTACCTTTAAGTAGAGAAAAACCATTAAAAAATAAATTGCTTAAAATACTCTAAGCAATTTATTTTTATAACGTATATAAAATCTCTCATTTAATTTTGACTTTTAAAATTTCTGACATAATTGGATTTCAAAAAGTTCTAATGATTTCATAGAAACTTTTTCTAATTCCCCTGTTTAATCTTACTAATATTTTTTATTATTATAGATATAGTTCCATCTGGGTTATTTACAAACTCAATTATATTTCTATCTCTATAAATATCAACTGGTATATCAAGTTGGATACCATTATCCATCTTGATTTTGTGTACAGTTAATTTCTTTTCTGGTTTTTTCCCTTCTAAATCTACAACTTTATTGACTCCTGCCTCTTCAACTCTTTCTATATATTCCTTTTTTATATCAGGATTATTTCTAAACATTGCATTTGCAACATTTTCTACTTCAATACTACCGCTATCAAGATTATCATAAATTGCTTCTTTTATTTCAGATACCTTATCAAAGTCGTCATCATAATATCTCTTAGTTATATCTTTAGCTACTTCTCTCATGACCTTGATACTTTCCTTAATGGAAAGATCTGTATCACAACTTAAAAACATCTTAGAAAAATATAGTATCTTTTCTCCCTCAATATCATATTCTCTTTCGAATATCTTTAGAGATAAATCTTCTAAGTTGATTAATGCTGCCTCAATATTTTTCTGTGTTTCTGACGGAAACATTACTTTGTTCACAACTATTTTATTTAATGTTCCAGAATCACCATAATCAACATAATGAGTGTATCCTTCCTTATAGTTAAACTTTATAATAATGAGATAATTATGACTTTCAATATTTAAGGAGGCCATTAACAAGTCACCGCTAGGTATTTCAATATATCTTAACATAAGTTCATATAATTTCTCTGCAATAGATATACTAGCATCAATGAAATCTTCATTTATATTTTTAATTAAATCTTTTATTTGCGAGTTTTCAATAAATTTTCCTGACTTAACAGCTTGATCATTAAATATCCTTTCAATGTGTTTTCCAATAAATCCTTGTACTTTTTCATCGTCTAACTCTAATTTCTCTTTAGAATAAACAGGTAGTGCAGAAGTAGAGTCAAGTATATGAAGTATAGCATTATTTATTTTTATTTCCAATAGTATTCACTCCTTGAAATTAATCACTCTCTATCTTATCACTTATTTCTCACAATTAAAATCACAAAATTAAAGGATATACCTAAGTAAAGGTATATCCTCTTGATTTATCATTCCATCATTTTCCTAATAACTCTTTAATTTTAATGGCTATCTCTAGATTTAACCTATGATTTGGATCTTCCAAGTCCATTCCTGTTATTTCACTGATACGAGTAATCCTATATAGAACCGTATTATAATGTGTAAATAACTGTTCTGATATTCTAGTTAGATTTCCATTATTTTTGAAATATACATCTAAAGTCTTAACTAATTCCGTAGATTTTTTCTTATCATAATCAACTAATGGTTTTAGTGTAGAGTTGTAAAAATCTTCTAATTCGTCTACTAAACTATCCTGAGATAAGATTTTGAATATACCCAACTCATCAAAGGTTACTATCTCTTTATATGTAATAACCTTTCCTATCCTTACAGTTCTGACTGCATCTTGAAAACTCTTATCTACATTACCTAAACCCTTATATGTTCTTCCTACTCCTATCTTTACATCTAAATTATCACATTTATTAGATATACATTCAACGATTTTCTTATTGAAATCCTTGAGCCGATCTGAAATTTGTTTTTTATCTTGAAAACTTAATAGGATTTGAACTCCATTAGCTTTAGTAGATACTATCCCCCTTAAGTTTAAGTATTGCATTAATTCTTCTATGGTATGAACTACTGGGTTTATAAAATCCTGTATGTAATCAATTAATGTATCAGTTTCATTCGATTCATTTTTGTGCTTAAAACTCATTACTTCTATCACATAATAATCTTCAATCTGTAAATTAAAAAATCTCGCCCTATCTAATGCCTTTTTCTTTCTCTTTGAATCTATAGAAATTAAGTCTTCAAAAAATTCTGACCTATATCTAATTTCCACTTCCTTAACTGATAGCTCCTGTAATATTGAAAGTGCTATAGTAGTTGAAGCCGACTCAATTATAGCTAGGTCAAAGCCTCCCAAGGGCATATCTGTACCCCAGGTAAATAGATGTCCATATATATGGTCTCTTAGTACTATGGGCATAATCATTCTTTTAATATACTTTCCATTAATAAGGACCTTATCCTCAATTAACTTTTTTAATCTATTCTTTGTATTATTGGATTCATAAAATTCTTTTACTTCTTTAGTTAATTCCGAGCTATATGATTCATTTGTTCCATTAACACATTCAATTATTTCGTTTGAAAAGCTTAAGTGAAGGATTACAGGATTTTTAATATTTTCTTGAACTATTTGAGCTAAGTCTTCTAATCCATTGCCCTCTAGCATAGCACCCATTAATCGTTCATGAACCTTTTCAATTCTTTCTAGTAATGATGCTTGTTTATTAAATATCTCTTTAAAAGTAGACATCATTATATCTGATAAAGGAATAGATGAGTGTATATCTATTATAGGAAAACTTAAATCATTAGCTAAATCAAGAACCTCTGAAGAAAGTGTCTCTATGTAAGGAGATATCTTTATGCCAATACCTGCTAACTTCTTTGATGCACACTCTTTTATAAGTTCTATTTGAGCGTCTATATTATCCTGTTTAAAAGAATAAGCAGTTGTTAGTAAAAATTCACCTTCCGCTGTCCATTCTAATATATCTGGGTCTGCCATTATGTTTACTCTAGATATGGTATTTCTAGCCCCCCTAAATCCTGCAATCAAACTAGAGGATTTCATTACATCAAGCTTTAACATGTCCTCTATACTGATACCATTTTGTCTAGCCATAGATAACAACTCCTTTTTCAAAGTAAAGCAGTATGGTGCCATAAAATCATGGACACAGGCGATTATTTTTGCTTGATTTTTACAATCCATAGGAAAGTCCTTTCTTAATTTTTCGCAAAAAGAACTTGACCTAAATGGATTTTAAAAGCTACCTATAATCCTTTGATGAAAGCTTTTTTTGTATGTTGAATTATAAATTGATAATCATTAATTACATAAATACTCTCTGGATATTAATCAAATGGTTTTTCAATCCTTCTTCCTTTTACATATCTTTCTACTATATACCTATCATCACCTATATAGATAAACTTCTGGAGCCTTTCTTCTATTGACAACTCATTTATATCTGATAAAGAACTATCATCAATTACTAGAGCATCAAATTCATAGCCCTTTTCGAAACTTCCTACCTTGCCAAAGAAACTTCCACCGCCCTTAGTTCCAAGGAAAAATCCTTCACTAAATGTAAGTGGTGCCAATTCCTTATTTGAATTTATCCAAGCCATTTTAGAAGCCTGAATAGTTCCTGCTATGATATTTGGTATGCTTAAACTATTTCCACCAGAAATATCTGAGCCTAATCCCACCGGTACTCCCTTGTTCAAAAATTTCCTAACTGGCATTATACCACTTGACAAATTATAGTTTGAATAAGGGCAATGTGCCGCATAGACCCCATTTTTAGCCATTAAATCAATCTCTTCATCAGTGTTATATATGCAATGTGCCATTATGGTACTAGTTTGACCAAATAGATTAAAGTCATCATAAACAGAAGCGTAATTTTCAGAATTAGGAAAAAGCTCTTTAACCCAAATGATTTCAGATTTATTCTCATTTAAGTGAGATTGAACAGGTATTTTATAATCAATAGCCAAGCCTGCTAAACTCTCAAGTAATTCTTCGGAACAAGTAGGGATAAACCTAGGTGTAACAATAGGTTTAACCAATGATGATTTATTCATATATTCTTTTATTATTTCTTCAGTATCAACTATAGATGCTCTTGTATTTTCTGTAAGATAAGGAGCAGTATTTCTATCCATATTTACTTTTCCTACATACGCTCCTAAACCAGATTCTATAAACATATCCAATAAGAGTTTAGTACTTTCTTTATGAATACTTGCAAAAACACCTGACCTAGTAGTTCCAACTCTCCATAGCTCATTTATAAGTCTAGAAAACACTTTTCTAGAATAATCTAAATCACTATATTTTCCTTCCTCAGGAAATGTGTAGGTTTCAAGCCAAGGAATAAGTTCCTTATCTAATCCTAAACCTCTGTTAGGATATTGAGGAGCATGAAGATGTAAATCAACAAATCCCGGTATAATTAATTTATCAGAAAAATCTTGAATTGTATAGTTTTTGTAAGATTTATCTAACTCGCTACAAATATCTACTACTTTTCCGTCTTCTACTATTATGTACGAATTCTTATGAATTTGGAATTTTTCTTTTGTTGGAGTAAAAGCTATATTACCCTTTAGTACTATTTTACTCATAATTCAACACCCCTTATATTATTATCTAGACTTTCAACGGATATTAACCAACATAATTTCTCATTTATATTATAATATTATCTAGATAACAATCCTATGTAGATATTATACAAATTCAATAAGTTATTCTACACTTTCCTAATATAACTTTTCCAAAATGTCTATCTCTTTATAGCGACGGATTACTTCTATAACTTCTTCCATTGTCTTATCTATAATTTTATCTTTATGATATACAATACTAAAATTTCTCTCCCATTTAAATTCTGGATTGCTAATTAACTTCATTTCTCCATTTTTGATTTCTTCTTCTACCAGACGAACGGAAAGCACTCCTAAACATTGATGTTCTATTATTGCACTCTTCATAGCACCAGGACAATTAGTTTCCCATCGAGTTTTTATAGTAACACCATTATCCAGCAAATAATCTTCAAATAATTGTCTTGTACCACTACCTTTTTCTCTCATAACAAAATCCATATCTTGTAAATCATATAGATTAACTTCTTTTCTTTTGCTAAAAATATGATCTTTGCTACAAACAAGAACTAAATAATCATCTACTGCTGGAATACAAATTAAATTAGGATTTGTAATCTTTCCTTCTACTAAGGCAATATCTAATTCTGATTTTAGAAGCCTTTCCTCTATGGTACTTGTATTATTTACATAAGCATATGGTTCAATTTTAGGATTATTTTCTTTGATTCTCTGAATTATATTTGAAAGAAGACAATTTCCTACAGTTATTGTTGCTCCTATGTATATCTTATTAACCCCACTTATTGAAAACATTTTTTCTTCTAAATCATCATATTGTTTTACTACTTTTCTAGCATAAGAAAGTAGTTTTTTACCTTCTGGAGTTATATGTAATCTTTTACAAAGACGTTCAAATAAAAGCACCTCATAATACTCTTCCAACTCTCTAATAGTTTGACTTACAGTAGGTTGAGAGATAAAAAGTTTTGATGCTGCAACACTCATTTTTCCACTATCTGCAACTTCAATAAAGATCCTTAAATGTCTTATTGTCATACTTATTCCCCTTTATTTATAAAGATTTATTATTATAAATCTAAAATGTTTATAGGTTTTACCTATGATTATGATTAGATAATATCACTTTATTAATAGTTAAACAAGTGATATTATAATACCATAACGATCGTTAAAAATACTACAAAGGAGTGAGGATTGTGAAAGTCCTTATCATCGGTGGTGTAGCTGCTGGAACTAAGGTGGCTGCAAAATTAAAACGTGAAAATCGGGACCTTGAAGTTACAATATTAACAGAAAGCAAAGATATTTCTTATGCAGGTTGTGGTCTACCTTACTATGTAGGTAATGTAATTCCTGATAAAGATAAATTGATTGTTAACACTCCAAAAAGTTTTTTTGAATTAACTGGATCTAATGTACTAACAGAAATGAAAGTAACTAAAGTTAATCCTAAAGAAAATACAATAGACGCTTTAGATTTGAAAACAAATGAAACTTATACATACGAATATGATAAGTTAGTCATTGCTTCAGGTGCACAACCTATAAAACCTCCTCTAGAAGGTGTAGATTTAGATTGTGTCTTCTTTATGAGAACTCCAGAAGATGCAATTTCATTACGGGATGCTATTGAAGCAGATAAAATCAAACGTGCTGTTGTAGTTGGTGGTGGATTTATCGGACTGGAAGTTGCTGAGAACTTAGCACTCCAAGGAATTAATGTTACCGTAATCGATATGGCTGAAATGGTTCCACCAGGATTTGAACCTGAATTTACCGAATATATTGCAAATCATTTAGCAGAACATGGAATTATGGTTTTTACAGGAACTAAATTAGAAGCTATTATCGGTGAAAGCAAAGTGGAAAAAATTAAAACAGATAAACGTGTTATGAAAGCAGATGCAGTTATTCTTTCAATAGGTATACGTGCTAATACAGGATTTTTAGCTGATACCGATATTGAACTAATGCCAAATAGAACTATAAAAGTAAATAATTCTTTCCAAACTAATTATGAAAATATTTATGCTATTGGTGACTGTGCTAGTGTAGCAAATAAAATAACGGGAGAACCCGCTTGGTCTCCAATGGGATCTACTGCAAATATCACAGGTCGTATTTTAGCTAAAAACATTAATGATGAAGGGATTAATTATGGTGGAGTTCTTGGAACAGGGGTTGCCAAATTGCCTGAACTTAATATTGGTAGAACAGGATTAACAGAAGCTGCCGCTAAAGACGCAGGTTATGATGTAATAAGTGTGGTAACAGTTGTAGATGATAAAGCACATTACTATCCAGATGCATCTTTCTTTATAGTTAAGATGTTAGCAGATAGAAATACTAAAAAGCTGTTGGGTTTACAGGTTTTAGGAAAAGGTGCTGTAGATAAAATGATAGATATTGCTGTAACCGCAATTACCATGGAGGCGACTTTAGAGGATCTTGAAAATATGGATTTAGCATATGCTCCTCCGTTTTCAACTGCTATTCATCCTTTTGCACATACTGTAAATGTCTTATTGAATAAAATAAGTGGCAATTTTAATACTATTACACCTTATGATTTTGCAGCCGGTAAAGCAGAAGGATATAAAATAATTGATGCATCTATCGTTCCATCCCTAAAGGGCATTCCTTATGTTGATCTTTCTAAGGTAGATGGAGAATTACCTGAGTATGGTAAAGATGAAAGGTTATTATTAGTATGTTCCAAAGGTAAGAGGGCCTATATGCTACAAAATCGCTTAAAACACTTTGGCTATACTAATACATTAGTTCTTGAAGGTGGTTCGATTTTAAATCAAATATAAATATAAAAAAGTAGGGGGTAAATAAATTATGGCAAGTTTAACAATTAGTCCAGAAAATCAAAAAAAAGTAAAAGCATTAGGTTTTCTTGCTAACAAAGGTACTGATAATTTCTCTGGTAGAATTATTACTGTTAATGGAAAAATCACTGCAGCTCAAAACAAATGTTTATCAGAAGCAGCAGAGCTTTTCGGCAATGGTACTGTAACATTTACATCAAGACTAACAATAGAATGTCCTGGAATTCCTTATGACAAAATTGAAGACTTTAGAGCTTATATAGCTAAAGAAGGCTTAAGAACAGGTGGTACTGGTTCTAAGGTACGTCCAGTAGTTTCTTGTAAAGGTACAACTTGTCAATATGGTTTAATTGATACTTTTGATTTATCAGAAAAAATTCATGAAAAATTCTTCAATGGTTATGCTGATGTAAAATTGCCACATAAATTTAAAATTGGTGTAGGGGGATGTCCTAATAACTGTATGAAACCTAGTTTAAATGACCTAGGAATCGTTGGACAAATGGTACCTAATTATGATAGTGAATCATGTAATGGTTGTAGAGTATGTAGTGTAGAAAATACTTGTCCAGTTCACGCTACTAAAGTTATTAATGATGTTTTAGAAATTGATAAAGAAATATGTAATAACTGTGGACGTTGTATTGGTACTTGTCATTTTGATGCTATACCAAATGGCCAAGTAGGATATAAGATATATATAGGCGGTAGATGGGGTAAATTAGTAAATCACGGAATTCCTTTAAATAAGATATTTACATCCGAAGAAGAGGTTATGGATATAATTGAAAAAACTATACTCTTATTTAGAGAACAAGGTGAAACTGGAGAGCGTTTATCTCAAACAATAGAAAGAATCGGTTTTGAAAATGTTGAAGCTCAATTATTATCTAATGAACTTTTAGACAGAAAAGAAGAAATTTTAAGCTCTGAACTTCATTTAGCTGGCGGCGCTACTTGTTAGTTAAATAAAGAAATTATCCAAAAGAAAGTTTTCAATAAAACTTTCTTTTGGATAATAATTATTTTTTAAATTCACTCGTCTTTTTTTTCACATTGTTTGACATAATTTTTACATTGTTTTATAAGGGGGAGAAAAATGAATAGTAAAAAACTCTTTGGTATTATCCTTTGTATTGGAATTGCTATTTTAGCCACATTTATAGGTGGATTACAAAATATAGTCGGTGCTCCAATGATTGGCTTATTCATAGGCATGCTTATATTAAATATCATGCCATCCATAGATAAAGACCTTAAATCTGGTACGTCTTACGCTGGAAAGAAGTTTTTAAAATGGGGGATTATCTTAGCTGGTGCAACTCTTAATTTTAATCAAGTCTTAGGCTATGGGGCTAAGGCATTACCGTTACTTCTCTTTAATATTTGTTTATCCTTTGCTGTAGCCTATTTTGTGGGTAAAAAATTGGAATTATCAACTAATACTTGTACATTAGTTGGTGGTGGTAGTTGTATTTGTGGGGGTACTGCAATTGCAACTTTGGCTTCAATTATTAAGGCTAAAGAAACTGAAATTGCATATGCTATGACTGCTATATTTTTATTTGATATCTTAGCTGCTTTACTTTATCCTTATTTAGCTGGATTTATGGGATTGACTCCTAACCAATTTGGATTTTTAGCGGGTGCAGCTATAAATGATACTTCAAGTGTTGCTGCAGCCGAAGCAACATACAATGTTTTAAATAATCTTGATTCAAGTTTAGCAATTACTATAAAGCTTGCAAGAACTAGTTTACTAATCCTTGTTTCCATTGTTGCTACAATTATAACTGTAAAAAATGAATCTAAAGCAAATAAGGATGGTGGAGAACAAATATCTATAGGGCAAACTGTTATGAAAGTTTTTCCATGGTTCATAGTTGTTTTCTTAGGAATGGCTATATTAAATACTTTAGGAGCATTTAATATTATTCCAGGAGCAGCAAAATTCTTTAAAACTGGCTATAAATTCTTAATTACAACAGCCTTAGCTGGTGTTGGATTTAAAATTCATTTTAAGGACCTTTTCACAAAAGGAACTAAGCCTATTATCCTTGGCGGATGTACTTGGGCTGCAGTTGCTATATCATCCTTATTATTTATTACAATATTTGCTAACTATATAGGATAATATCTGAAAAATAATTAAAATAATCTCTAAGGGCCAAGGTCCCTTAGAGATTATTTTAATTATTAAATATTATTTAATTGCTTTTAAAGACTCATAATTTGATTTTATGGTATATTCTAAATCTTCCTCTGTATGTTCTGCAGATAAAAACATACATTCAAATTGAGCTGGAGGAAGCATTATTCCCCTATTTAGCATTTCTCTAAAATATTTTGCATAAAGTTCAGTATCACATTTTTGAACATCATCATAATTGTTAAATGGCCCTTTTCCAAAGAATAGAGTAAGCATATTTTTAAATCTAACTATGGTAGCATTTATACCTAATTTTTCAATATTTTCGGAAATACCTTTTTCTAATTTTATTGCCATTTTCTCCATATAATCATATATGCTTTTATCTCTTTGTAAAAGCTTTATATTCTTATATCCTATGTGCATAGCAAGGGGATTACCTGAAAGAGTTCCAGCTTGATATACTCCACCTAGAGGAGATACCATTTCCATTATCTCTTTTTTTCCTCCATAGGCTCCTACCGGAAATCCTCCTCCTATGATTTTCCCAAAACAAGCCATATCTGGCTCTATTGCATATACTTCACTAGCTCCACCATAAGCAATTCTAAAACCAGTGATTACTTCATCAAAGATTAAAACAGAATTATATTCTTTTGTTATTTCTCTTAATTCCTTTAAAAACTCTGGTGTAGCTGCAACTAATCCCATATTACCAGCTACTGGTTCTACGATTATAGCTGCTATATCTGAGCCATGCTCTTCAAAGGTTTTCTTTATATCATGTAAATCATTATATCTACATACTAAAGTGTTTCTTACAATTTCTTCTGGTACTCCTAAGCTCGTAGGAACTCCATATGTTATGGTTCCTGAGCCAGATTTTACAAGAAGGGAATCACTATGTCCATGGTAGCACCCTTCAAACTTTATTATTTTATTTTTATTAGTATATCCTCTGGCAACTCTTATGGCACTCATAGTTGCTTCAGTACCTGAGTTAACCATTCTTACCATATCTATAGCTGGATAAGATTCTACCATTAGTTTTGCCATATCTACTTCAATTTTTGTAGGTAAACCAAAACTTAGTCCATCTCTTATTATATCTTCTATTCCTTCCATAAGTTCTTCATTTGAATGTCCTAAGATGGCTGGTCCCCAAGAACCTATATAGTCTATATAAGCATTCCCGTCCTCATCTTGTATTTTACTTTTGTAACCCTTAGAGATAAAAACAGGTGATGAATTAACAGATTTAAAGGCTCTAACAGGACTATTTACCCCACCAGGAATATATTTTATACCTTCTTCATATATTTGTTTTGATTTTTCCAAATTCAAATTAATCTCCCCTTTACATTTTATTTAAGAGATTTTGCCACATCCTTAGCAAAGTATGAAATAATAATATCGGCTCCTGCTCTTTTTATTGAAGTCAAGACTTCCATTATTATTTCTTCCCCCATAATTCCGTTTTCTATTGCCATTTTTATCATAGAGTATTCTCCACTTACATTATAAGCTGCAATAGGCATATTAAAATTATCCTTAACCCTTCTTATTATATCTAAATAGGAAAGAGCAGGTTTTACCATTACTATATCCGCACCTTCTTCTATATCATACATCACTTCTCTTATGGCTTCATTAGAATTTGCCGGGTCCATTTGATAAGATTTTCTATCTCCCCAAGCAGGTGCAGAATCTGCTGCCTCTCTAAACGGGCCATAAAATGACGATGAATACTTAGCACTATATGCCATTATTGGAATCATTTCAAATCCATTTTCATCTAATACCCTCCTTATATATCCAACTCTTCCATCCATCATGTCAGAAGGTGCTACCATATCTGCTCCTGCTTCTGCATGACTAAGAGCGATTTTTCCTAAATAAGATAAAGTCTCATCATTATCTACATCACCCTGCTCAGTTATAATGCCACAATGTCCATGAGATGTATATTCACACATACATACATCTGTAACTATATACATTTCAGGAAAATTTAATTTAATAGCTCGTATTGCTTTTTGAATAATCCCTTGAGTTGCATATCCTTCAGAACCTATATGGTCTTTTTTATCTGGTATTCCAAATAATATTATAGATTTTATACCTAAATCCATAATTTCCTTTATTTCTTGTAAAACCTTATCTACTGAAAAATGATAAACTCCCTTCATAGAGGAAATTTCTCTTTTTATATTTTCTCCTTCTACAATAAATAAAGGATATATAAAATCATATACTGATAACTTAGTTTCCCTTACCATACTCCTAATTGAAGGATTTTTTCTTAATCTTCTAGTTCTATTCATTTTATCTTTTCTCCTTCATAAGTAATTCTAACACTCCATCTACTGTATAGGTTTCAGCTTGTCTATATACCACATAACCTTCATCTTCAATAGTCTTTGTAGTAATTGGCCCAATGGATATTATCTTTCCTTTATCTAAAATTATTTTACTATCATTTCCAAGTATTTCAACAAAGTTTGCAAATGTTGATGAAGATGTAAACAATAAATAGTAAGAATCTAAATCTTCTATTGCATTCATTATCTCATCTTTACTTTCTTTGCTTTTTACAGTATCGTAGATTACTAATTCATCTACTAAGGAAACTTTACCTAATTCTTCTACTAATTCTTGTCTGCCTAATTTTGCTCTTGGAATCAGTACTTTATCTTCTCTAGTTAGTACTTCCTTTAATTTATCTATTAAATCTTCTGCTACAAACTCCTCTGGTATTATATCTACTATTATTCCATATTTTCTAATGGCATTTGCCGTTTTAATTCCTACAGCAGCTATTTTAATTCCTGCTAAAGTTCTTATATCTTCTAATTCTAAAAGCTTTTTAAAGAAAATATCTACTCCTGTAACACTGGTAAATACTATATATGAATATTTACTTATATTTTTAATAGCTTCTTCTAACTCTTTGTTTGGAGTTATCTCTTCTAATTTTATAGTAGGAAAAGATATAACATTTCCTCCCAATTTTTCTATTTTTTTTATTGTATCTATTGCATGGGCTTTTTCCCTAGTGACTACTATATTTTCTCCTAATAAGGGCTTCTTTTCATAGAAATTTAATTTTTCTCTTAAACTTACTACATCTCCAATAGCTATTAAACTTGGCGGCTTTATTTTTTCTTTTAAGGCCTTTTCATATATATTAGAAAGATTTCCTTCTAATACTTGTTGCCTAGGAGTAGTTCCCCAATTTATAATGGCGGCAGGAGTCTCTTTACTTTTTCCATGTTTTAATAAATTTTCTGTTATTTTTTGTAAGTTTGAAACACCCATTAGAAAAACTAAAGTACCCTTTAATGCGGCCAACGCTTTCCAGTCTAATTCTTCATTTTCATCTTTTAGATGCCCAGTAATTACATGAAAGGATGTAGCTATTCCCCTATGTGTAATGGGTATTCCTGCATAGGCAAGTCCACCAATTGCAGAAGTAACACCTGGTACTACCTCAAAATCTATCCCTCTATCATAAAGGTATTCGGCCTCTTCCCCACCTCGTCCAAATACATAAGGGTCTCCTCCTTTGAGTCTTGCAACTATATTTCCCTTATTAGACTCTTGAAATATTATTTCATTTATTTCATCCTGTGTTTTTGTATGATCTTTTGATGCCTTTCCTACATAGATTAGTCTACATCCTTCTTTAAGATCTTCTAATAATCTAGGACTAGCTAATCTATCATATACTACTACATCTGCCTCTTTTAAGTATGAAGAGCCTTTTAATGTTATTAAACCTGGATCTCCTGGACCTGCTCCTATTAGATATACTTTTCCTTTCATGCTTTATTCATCTCCTTAACCATGTCTTTAGCTAAAACATATCCTATATCTTCTAATGAATCTAAATTTCCCTCTATAGATCTCCTTATTAAAACTTCTCCATCCATTGTACCTAAAAGTCCTTCTAAGTATATTTTGTCGCCTACGACTTCACAGTATGCTCCTACTGGAATATGGCAACTTCCCCCTACACCCTTCAGAAATGCTCTTTCTACTTTCCCTTGGATTTCTGTTTTTGTATGAGATATACTTTTTAGAATATTATCAAGTCTATTATCATTCTCCCTAATCTCAATAGCTAATATTCCTTGTGTAGGAGATGGTAATACCATATCTTTATCTAAGTGAACTACTCGTTCTCCTAAATTCAAACCTAATCTATTGATTCCTGCTGCTGCTAGTATTACTCCATCTAAATTTTCTTCTTCTATTTTCTTTATTCTAGTTTCTATATTTCCTCTTATTCCAACGATTTCCAAGTCTGGCCTGCATTTTAATATTTGATATTTTCTTCTTTTACTGCCTGTCCCTATTTTTCCACCAAGAGGTATATCATCAATACTATTTATGCCTTTCCTTAAAACTAATACATCTCTATAATCTTCTCTTTCTGGTGTAAAAGATAATTTTAATCCTTTTGGAAGTTCTCCAGGCATATCCTTCATACTATGTACAGCCATGTCAATAGTACCATCTAATAATTCTCTTTCTATTTCTTTCGTAAATATTTCTTTACCACCTATCTTGTCAATAGGAAGATCTTTGATAATATCCCCCTTTGTTTTTATTATCTTGACCTCACATTCAACATTTGGATGAGCTTTTTTTATAATATCTATGACCATATTTGTTTGCGTTAATGCCAAATTACTTCCCCTAGTGCCAACTATTATTTTCATATTACCAGTTCTCCTTATGTAAATTTAATCTTTTAACTTTATTAACAAATCCTTTAATTCATCTATATCTAAGCTTAAAGCATATTCCATCGTTTCTTTTGTTTTATCTCTATGTTTCTCTAATACCAAATATCTCATTTCCTCTAAAAGATTTAAATATTCTTTGTTAAATTTTTTATACTTTTCTTCCATATCCGTTCTTATTTTCTTACTTAAGTATGGAAAACTTCCCATTGTAGAAATAGAAATTGTTAAATTATCATTGCTTATAATAGAGGGGGTTATAAAATCAGAACTATCTCTATTGTCAACAATATTAGCTAATATACTTAAATCCTTACAATCATTTGAAATTTGCTGGTTTATTTCTTTAGAGGATGTTGCTGCTATTACCAAGAAAGCATCGTGAATATATTTTTTATTATATTTATCATATATAAAATTTAACTTTTCTTTATGCTTTTCTTTTAAGTCTCTAAATTTCTCAATATTATTTGGACTTAAAATCATTACTTTCCCGCCAAATTCTAGAAACTTTGCAGCCTTTCTATAGGCTACTTCTCCTCCACCAACGACTATAATTAATTTATTACTGATATTTATCATTATAGGATAAAACATAGTCCACCTCTATATTTGAAATAATCTTTTCATTATTTCTATATATTCTTCTGAATTTTCCTCATCCGCTTTTTTTAGAATCTTAATAGGTTCTCTTATAAACTTCTTCAAGGCAGACATGATCATCTTATCTATTATCTTTTTCTCTCTTTTATCTAATTCTACTTTTCTATTAATATAATTCATAGTGTCTTCCTTTATAGAAAAGCATCTTTTATTTAAAGATTCTATGACAGGATCAACGTCTAAGGTGGTTATCCAGTTTATGTATTTCCCTACATCTCCATTTATTATTTCTATAGCTTCTTCTGAAAGTTCTTTTCTTCTTAATAGATTTTCTTCTGACATTTTTTGCAAATCATCGTTATGATATAAAATTACATTTTCTTTTTCTCCAATTTTGGGGTCTACATCTCTAGGAAGGGCTAAATCCAATATGTATAATCTATTTGGTAACTTTTTTATATCCCTATGGGTTATAATTGTATGAGGCGCTCCTGTAGCAGTGATTAAAATATCTATATTTTCCAAGATATCATATCTTACATCATATTCTATGGGAGTTAATTTATCAAAATCCTTACATATCTCTTTCACTTTTTCATAGGTTCTATTAGTTACATATATTTGTTCTAGTTCTTCTTCATATAAATATTTAATAGCTAAGGTACCTATTTCTCCCGCTCCAATTATAAGAGCTTTTTTACCATTTAAAGAGCCTATTTCTTTCTTGAGAAGATTTATTCCAATATAGCTAGTAGATAAGGGTATTTCAGATATCTTTAATTTGCTTCTTATTTTTTTCCCCTCAAATATTGCATCCATAAACAATCGATTTAATACCTTTTTGCTAAATCCTAAGTTCATAGAAAATGTCATGGATTCTCTTATCTGTCCTAATATTTGATCTTCTCCTAATACCATTGAGTCAAGTCCTGCAGCTACCATATAAAGATGAACTACAGCATCCCTTCTTTTTTTAACAAAAATATAGTCTTCTGCTTGTGAAAACTTAAAGAATTCTTTATAAAACTCTTTGACCTCATCTATTGATAGATCAATATTATCACTTGCAACATATATCTCACTTCTGTTGCAAGTTGAAACAATGATTATTTCCTTCGTAGATTTATCTAATATCTGATCTGAACTTTCTATCTTCATAGATTCAGAAAAGAAAAACTTTTCCCGTACTTCAATTGGTGAATTATTGTGATTTATTCCAATTACTGCTACTTCCATTTTTGCCCTCCTATATAATGAAAACTCTCGTTAACGTCTATTATAAAACTTCAATATAATAACTAGTCTATACCCTAATGATATTTCATTATTAAATTTTTGACAAGCTTTTATATGGATATAATAGTTCAGTAATTTCAATATCAAACATAGTAAATCTTAATGAATATTCAATAAATACAAAAAGTGAAGTTATTATTCTTCCCAAGCAAGTGACCTTTCTACAGCTTTTTTCCAGCCATAATAGAGTTTATCTCTTTTTTCATTATCCATAACAGGGTAAAATTTTCTTTCTATATTCCATTTATCATTTATTTCCTTTTTATCTTTCCAAAAACCTACCGCAAGTCCTGCTAAATAAGCTGCTCCAAGGGCAGTAGTCTCTGTTATCTCTGGTCTCTCTACTGTTGTAGATAGTATATCACATTGAAACTGCATAAGAAAATTATTCACTACTGCACCACCATCTACTTTAAGAGATTGAAGTTTAATATTTGAATCCTCTTGCATGGCCTCAAGTACATCCCTTGTTTGATATGCAATTGACTCAAGAGTAGCTCGTATTATATGTTCCGATTTAGTTCCTCTAGTAAGCCCCACTATAGTTCCCCTTGCATACATATCCCAATAAGGTGCCCCTAGACCTACGAAGGCAGGCACTACATATACACCGTTGGAATCTTCAACCTTTGTTGCATAATATTCGGATTCCTCGGCTGTTCTGATAAGCCTTAATTCATCTCTTAACCATTGTATAGAAGCTCCTGCAACAAATATGCTTCCCTCCAATGCATATTCTATCTTACCATCTACACCCCAAGCAATTGTAGTTAACAAACCGTTTTTTGATGGTACAAAGTTCTCACCTGTATTCATAAGCATAAAGCATCCAGTTCCATAGGTATTTTTTGCCATTCCCGGTTCAAAACAATTCTGTCCAAACAATGCGGCCTGCTGATCACCTGCTATACCTGATATAGGTATCCTAGCACCACCAAAGGTTAGATCATCTGTATATCCATATATTTCAGAGGAAGACTTTACTTCTGGCAACATGCTAACAGGTATATCCAATGCTTTCAATAGTTTTTCGTCCCATTTAAACTCCTTAATATTATAAAGCATAGTTCTAGATGCGTTAGAATAATCCGTTATATGTACCTTCCCTCTGGTTAAATTCCATATAAGCCAAGTATCTACAGTACCAAATAATAGTTTGCCTTCATCGGCTAATTTTCTTGCCCCTTCCACATTATCTAGTATCCATTTAATTTTTGTGCCTGAAAAGTAAGCATCTAACACAAGACCTGTATTATTTCTAATATATTCCTCCATTTCCATCTTTCTTAAACTGTTACAGATGTCTGCCGTACGTCTACATTGCCAAACTATTGCATTATATATTGGCTTCCCAGTATTTTTATCCCAAACTATTGTAGTTTCTCTTTGATTTGTAATACCTATAGAAGCTATTTCATCTGGTCTAATACCTGCTCTTTCCAAGGCTTCTCTAGCCACTCCTGATTGAGTCCCCCATATCTCCATAGGATCATGCTCTACCCAGCCAGCTTGAGGATAAATCTGATTAAATTCCTTCTGGGCCTTCCCTACAATTTTTCCATGTCTATCAAAGATAATAACACGAGAACTAGTAGTCCCCTGATCAAAGGCCATAATATATTTTTTATCCATGGACACACCTCTCTTATACTCTTTATTACATTATACCATCATTTAAACATTTTCCTCAAACTAATATAGAGAAGATTTTTAATCTAAATAAATACCCCTTTATAGATACCCCTTTGGTAATATTATGTAAACCTGCCATGTATTGAGGGTTTATTTACCCCTTGCACTAGTGATATACTTTTAAAAAATTCAATTTATTACAAATTGATTACAATTTATGAAAGGAGGCAAGTTAAGATAGTTAAATTTACTCAAAATTTCAAGGAGGACAAAAATATGTTTACAAAGAAAAGAAAAGTAATTTACTCATTAATAGCCGCCCTAATGCTTAGCTCATCTGCAGCTAATGCTGCAAGCTTTGATCTTGCAAATTTTGATTGTAATTCAATATTAAATAATTACATCAAAGAATACGGCATCAATTTCAATTATGACTCCAATAAAAATTCAAATACACAACAAGATACAACAGACAGCAGTTGTTCTAAATTTGATTTGACAGCTATTGTTAATAAACTAGGAAATTGTTTAACAAAATAAAGATATAGTTTTAAAAATTCTATTTATTATAAATTGATTACAATTTATAAAATCAAACTAATCAAAAAAAGTTAAGTTTATTCAGATTTTCAAGGAGGACAAAACATGTTTACAAAAAAAAGAAAAGTAGTTTACTCATTAGTAGCAGCCACAATACTTAGTTCATCTGCAGCTAGTGCTGCAAGTTTCGATCTTACGAACTTTGACTATAACTCAATATTGAACAATTATAACAAAGGATACTCTCAAAATTATAACTATGATTGCGATAAAAATTCAAATACACAACAAAATACAACAAGTAAAAATTATCCTAATTACAATTGGACAATAATTACTAATAGACCAGGAAGCAAACCAGGAAATGTTATAACAATTCCTAAGCCAACTACACCAACAAACCCAGCACCAACTGAGCCAACAAAACCTAGTAACCCAGAGCCAACTACACCTACCGAACCAACAACACCTACTAATCCTAAACCAACTACACCACCTACAACTGAAACACCTTCAGTATCAGGATTATCAGCAATAGAAACTGAAGTAGTTAGATTAGTAAATATTGAAAGACAAAAAGAAGGTTTAAAACCGCTTGTAGCAAGTAGTGAACTTTCAAGTGTAGCTAGGAAGAAATCTGAGGATATGGCAAAAAACAATTATTTCAGCCACACTTCTCCTACTTACGGTTCACCTTTCGATATGATGAAACAATTCGGTATTAAATACAATACCGCAGGAGAAAATATTGCAAAGGGTCAACCTACTGCTCAATCTGTAGTCACTGCATGGATGAATTCATCAGGACATAGAGCAAACATAATGAATCCTAGCTTCAATAAAATAGGTGTTGGACATTATAAATCCTCTAATGGAACAAACTACTGGACTCAAATGTTCACTAATTAATTAGACGGTCAAAATATAATTTTTAATATATAGGATTTTGTGGTATAAATCATGACCACCCGTAAAACGGGTGGTTTGCTCTAGCCCTATAAGGGCATGGTACTTGCTGTGTCTCAAGACACATTGAAAGGTCTGCCAACCGCTTTATTTTCTCAAGCAACCCCTAAAGGGGTTCTTCTTATATTTAGTTTTTTATTTTTTCCCCAGTAAAAGGGTCTACAAATT